>CAJABS010000001.1 GCA_903938075.1 uncultured Chloroflexota bacterium
CGCCTGGGACGCACGCGCCGTTGATG
The DNA here is from genome assembly GCA_903938075.1 of uncultured Chloroflexota bacterium. Classification (GTDB taxonomy): domain Bacteria; phylum Chloroflexota; class Limnocylindria; order Limnocylindrales; family Limnocylindraceae; genus Limnocylindrus. The sequence continues at coordinate 27 of CAJABS010000001.1, forward strand.
CGCCGGGTGGCGACGTGCACCAGGGGAGCGCCTGGCTTGCCTATCGCGCCAGCCTCGGTCGCGAGGCGGTCGCCCTTGAGATTGATGACGCCCCGCTCGGGATCCTTCTGAATCGCGCCCCACTCTTCGGTCTCCCGAAGGGGCATGCGCCACGTGGACCAATCGTTCCGTGGGGTGCAACCCTCGCTCAAGCAGTTGCTGTGGCGGAGCGCATTGACCGCGCCGCCACCTGGCTCGGAGCGGAGTACGGACTCGTCTCGCTTGATGCGGACGCATGGCTGCCGGCCGGCGAGGGGACTGAGGCAGCACTCCGCAAGGTGGGACTACAAAAATCCGACGAGATCTTTCCGAGCCAGCACACGATGGTGCTGCGTGCCAGCGCGACAGGAACATCGGAGGCCGATCTCTTTGAGGGGATTGCAAAGAGCACGCGCCAACGCATCGCGCTCGCCGAACGTGCCGGCTTCGTTGCGGAGCGGGTCACGCACCTCACTCCTGCTCCTGAACGCACAGCGCTCTGGGCCCACGTGCAGCTCCTGCTTGAAGCGACGGCGCAGCGAAAATCGTTCGCACTCGGCTCTTCCGCCGCCATGATTCGCTGGTGGGATCAACTCGTCGCTACAGAACGTGCTGAGATCCTCGCCGTTCGTGGTGCGGCTGGCGCGCTTGTCGCCTTCATCGTGATCTTGCGACATGGTGAGCGCATCACGACCGACGCATCGGGCGACGATCCCATTGCGCGTAAGGAGACCCCTGGTGCCCTCGCCCTTCTGCGCTGGACGGCAATCAAGATTGCGGCGGGAGAGCGTCGAATCACCGATCTCGGCGGCGTGGATGTTGCAGGGCATCGTGAGATTCCCGTTGAAGGTGAAGCGATGCATGGCCTCTACGCCCACAAGGCATCGTTCGGGGCAACGTGGACGCCGATGGCGGGTGCGCACCGCATCGTGCTCCGTCCGCGTGCACTCCGCCTGCGTTCACTGCTCGGCCGAGTGAGAGGGGGCCGCTGATGAGCCAGCGCCCATTGCGCGAGCTGATTGCACGGCTAGAGGAGTTGCATCTCGTAGTGACGGCACCCGTGACAACGGACATCACCATCACTAGCGCTCCCACCCACGATTCGCGGCTGGTGACAGCGGGCGGCATCTTCGTGGCAATCCCTGGGCGCAACGCAGATGGCGCAACGTTTATCGCCAGCGCTACGGAACGGGGTGCTGCCGCGGTGTTGTGCGAACAACAGGTTGCCTCGCGTGCACCGATCATCGTCGTTCGTGATGCGCGTGCCGCCCTAGCGGCTGCAGCTGCGTGGTGGGAGGGCGATCCAGCCGAAGAGCTTCTTGCGATCGGCGTAACGGGAACAGACGGCAAGACCACCACCTCAACGTTCCTCTCAACAGCGCTGACCGCCGCAGGCTTGCGCACCGGACTGATCTCGACGGCGATCAGCCGTGTTGGCGGCGTACAGCGAGCGGCCGCGGCGCATCAGACCACGCCGGAGGCTCCCGCCTTGCAGCGCGCGCTGCGCGAAATGGTGGAGGCTGGCGACGAGGCGGCGGTTGTGGAGAGCACGAGCCACGGCCTACAACTAGAGCGCGTCGGCGCGATTAACTTCGCATCAGCCATCTATACGACCTTCTCGCCAGACCATCTCGACTTCCACGCGAACCTTGATGAGTACCGCGCCGCCAAGGCAAAGCTCGTGGCGAGAACTGTGGGCAGCGCAGCGAGTCGCGCGCGCCAACTGCCCCGTGTGGTTGTGGTGCATGCGAGCGATCCTGCCGTGCAGCCATTCGCCGAAGCGGCTGCCGCTGCTGGGCTACAGGTCGCCCGATACGATGCCTACTCCGAGCACGAGGTCCTGATTAACGGTCTGAAGGCGGAGCTGCATCTTGCGATGCCTGGACGCATCAATGCCGCCAATGCTGCGGCAGCACTAACCCTCGTTGCCGCGTGGGACCTGCCACTTCCCGCCGCGATTGCGGCAGTTGAGGCAGAGGTCGGACCCCCTGGACGAAGTCAGCTGATTGACGGCACACAGCCGTTCCGCGTCATCGTTGACTTCGCCCATACGGGTCCATCACTGACGGCGTCGGTGGCGGTGGCGCGCGAGCTGTGCAGCCCCGAAGGACGCCTGCTGCTCGTTACCGGTGCTGCAGGGGAGCGCGACCCAGGTCGACGTGCGGCGGTCGGGCAAGCTGCAACGGGCGCGGACTTGGTGTGGATCACCGACGAAGACCCGCGGGGTGAGGATCCTGACCTCATTGCAGAAGCGATCCGAGCCGCGTTCCTCGCCGCCGCTCCGCGTGCTGGCAGCAGCCTCGAGATCCTTCATGACCGCGCGGCCGCGATTCGTGCCGCGGTCAGCGCTGCCCAGCCAGGCGATGTCGTGCTTCTGGCAGGGAAGGGCCATGAGCGAACGATTGAACGGCGCGGTGTTGATGAGGACTGGGATGAGGCGGCGACAGCGCGAAGCGCGCTCTCGTCGCTCGGCTATTCTCCAAAACTATGAGCATTGAGCCGCAGCCAGTCGAGAAGTCGCCTCGGGCCAAGCGCCCTGCGGCGGATCCAATCGCCAAGGTCCGCGCTCTTGCGCGCCCGGTTGAGTCGCTTCGCGAAGCGCTGCGCGACAAGGTTGTAGCGGGAATCGGTACGCCGGAGGCGGCACGCCTCGTGGATGATGCCTTCCTCTTCGCCGTTGAGGCGCATGGCACGCAGGTGCGCGCCTCAGGTGAGCCGTATGTGACGCACCCCGCTGAGGCGGCGTTGATCCTTGCTGACCTCGGCCTTGATGCGGCAACCCTCGTCGCCGCCCTCCTTCATGACGTTCCAGAGGACACATCAGTCACCGCTGCCGAGATTGCTGAACGCTTTGGCGATGAGGTCGGCATCCTCGTTGATGGCGTCACCAAGCTGAGCAAATTCTCTGCGATGAGCGCGGAGGAGCAGCACGCCGAGAACATTCGCAAGATGTTCCTCGCCATGTCCCAAGACATTCGTGTGGTGCTGATCAAACTCGGCGATCGGCTGCACAACATGCGCACCCTGGCAGCCCTGCCAGCAGAGAAACAGCGTCGTATCGCCAGGCAGACGCTTGAGATCTATGCGCCACTCGCAGAGCGCCTCGGCATCTGGCAGATGAAGTGGGAGCTTGAGGATCTCGCCTTCAAGGCGCTTGAACCTGAGCGGTACCACGAGCTGGCCAGCATGGTCGAGCTGCGACGGGACCTGCGCGCCGACTACGTTGATCGCGCTATTGCCGTTCTCAAGCCAGAGCTTGCGCGCGCGGGGATTGAGGCAGAGTTCTCCGGCCGAGCGAAGCACCTCTACTCAATCCACAAGAAGATGGCGCGTCGCTCCAGCGACTTCTCGGAGATTTATGACGTCTACGCCATCCGTGTGATCGTGGAGAACCTGCGTGACTGCTACGCCGCGCTCGGTGCGGTCCATAGCGTCTGGCGGCCGATCCCAAATCAGTTTGACGACTACATCGCAGTGCCGAAGAACAATCTCTATCAGAGCCTGCACACCGCTGTCGTTGCACTTGATGGGCGTCCGCTCGAGGTGCAGATTCGCACTCGGTCCATGCATGAGGTCGCCGAGGTTGGGATCGCTGCGCACTGGCGCTATAAGGATGGTTCGCAAGCAGATGCCGCCTACGACGCGAAGCTCGCCTGGTTGCGCCAACTGCTCGAGTGGCAGCGCGACGTCACCGACGCCTCCGAGTTCCTCGAGGGTGTTCGACTTGATGTTTTCCAGGATCAGGTCTACGTCTTTACGCCGAAGGGCGATGTGAAGGAGCTTCCCGCCGGTGCGACGCCGCTCGACTTCGCCTATCTCGTACACACCGATATCGGTCACCGCTGTATCGGCGCGAAGGTGAACAACCGACTGGTGCCACTGGAGTATCGGTTGAAGTCAGGCGACATCATCGAAGTGGTGACGGCGCGGGGGAAGCATGGTCCGAGCCGTGACTGGCTGAATGTTGCTACCACGCGACAGGCGCGCAACAAGATTCGTCAGTGGTTCAAACATCAGGAGCGCGACGAGAACATTCTGCATGGGCGTGAGTCCCTGGAGCGCGAGCTCCGCCGCCTTGCCCGCACCACCCTCGAGTCAATCGGCCGCGATCGCCTTGAGGAGGTCGCGAAGCAGATGAACCAGGGGAGCGTTGATGACCTCTACGCGGCGATTGGCTACGGCGCCATCGGCCCACAGCAGGTGGTCTCACGCCTCGGTGTCGCTTCGGACGACGCGAAGTCACTCTTGCCGCTCAGCACGAGCGCTGCAGCGGTCGCCCCAGCTGAGCGAACTGGTGGGATCCGCGTGAAGGGCGTGCCCGACCTCCTGACGCGATTCGGCCGCTGCTGCCGTCCGCTCCCAGGCGATCCGATTGTCGGCTTCATTACCCGCGGCAAGGGGGTGACCGTACACCTCGCCAGTTGCGACGCCTCAACCTCCGCCCGAGAGGCTTCGCGCCTCATTGACGTGGAGTGGGAGATGACGCCGGCCACCACTGAGAGCTATCCAGTGACGATTCGCATTGAGGGGCTCGATCGCACCGGCCTCCTGACGGAGATCACCCAGGTGGTCGCGGAGCAGAAGGTCAACATCTTGTCCGCTACTGTTCAGACAACAGGCCAAACGAATGCGGAGATGTTGATGACCCTTGCTGTCGGATCTATTAGTGAGCTTGCCAGACTGATGGCGCGGCTTGAGCGCGTGCGTGGCGTTCGCAGTGTCTCGCGGGAGCAGCACCAGTGAGCGGCTTCCAGTCACCGCGCGGCTTACGCGACCTCCTTGAGCCACTTGCCTCTGCGCATGGCTGGGCGACCGATCGTGCTTGGGCCGCGGCAGACGCTGCAGGGTATGCGCGTATTGAGTTGCCGATCGCGGAGGAGAGCGCACTCTTCGAACGCGCTGTTGGTGGCACCTCTGACATCGTTTCCAAAGAGCTCTATCGACTAGAGCCTCGTGGTGATGATGCGGTCACCTTGGCGCTCCGACCCGAGGCAACCGCCGGCGCCGTTCGGGCCTATATCCAGCACGGCATGCGCTCCCAGCCGCAGCCCGTACGACTTGCGACAGTGGCGCAACTCTTCCGCTACGACCGACCACAGAAGGGGCGCTATCGCCAGTTCACGCAATTCGACATTGAGGCGATCGGCGATAGCGGACCTGGGATTGACCTCGAGGTGATCGAGCTGGGCGCCGCCTATCTTCGCGATCTCGGTCTCACCGACGTGCAGGTGCACCTGAACTCTGTTGGCTGTACAACCTGCCGACCCGCCTACGTTGAAACGTTGCGCGCGCACTTCACGCCCGTTGTGCAAGAGCTGAGCGAGGTGGATCAGTCGCGTCTCGCCACGAACCCGCTGCGCCTCCTTGATTCCAAAGAGCCAGCAACGGTCAAGCGTGCCGCGAGCGCACCCGCCATTACCGATCACCTCTGTGCCGATTGCACGGCGCACCATGCGTCGGTCACCGCTGGCCTGGCAACGATCGGCGTTGCCGTTGTTCCCGCACCGCGGCTCGTTCGCGGGCTCGACTACTACACCCGCACCGCGTGGGAGTACCTCCTTCCGGGGGAGCAGGGTCAGCAGGGGGCGCTCGGCGGCGGCGGTCGCTACGACGGTCTCGTCGAACTACTCGGCGGTACGCCAACCCCTGGGATCGGCTTTGCCATCGGCATCGACCGTGTGGTGCTCGCCCTAGAGGCGCGCGGACTTTTGCCAACAGCCGCCGCCGGCCCCGCCATTGTCGTTGCGGGAATCGAGCCCGAATCGGTGGCGGAGCGCGTGGCGATCGCTGGCCAACTGCGAGCCGCGGGGGTGAGCGCACGCGCCGACGTCAGCACACGGAAGATTGGGAAGCAGCTCGAGGGAGCCGTGCGCGATGGCGCGTTGGCGGTCATCATCGTCGAGCCAGATGGGCACCTCACCTTGCGAGATCTCGTCAAGGCGAGCCAAGCGGAGCCAGCGGAGCGTGGCGGCGTGATCGCCGCGGCACTGCAACTAGTGAAGAACGAGGGATAGCATGACCGACGCGGCAAAGTTGACCACGGGCCTCCGGAGCGATGTCTGCGGCGCACTGCGCCCGAGCGATGTTGGTCGACGAGTGCGCCTCGCCGGTTGGATCCACCGCCGACGCGATCACGGCAGCCTCGTCTTCATCGACCTACGCGACCGCTACGGCATCGTGCAGGTGGTTGTTGACGCCGCCGTCGCCCCCGAAGCCCACGCCGCCCTTACCGACGCGCGCAGCGAGTGGGTGATCGCCGTCGAAGGCACCGTCGCAGCGCGACGAGCAGGCACCGAGAACGAGAAGCTCGCCACTGGCGGCATTGAGGTCGCAGGTGAGAGCGTCACTGTGCTCTCCCAGGCCAAAACGCCACCCTTCTATATCAATGACACCGATGCCCCCGTGGATGAGAGCCTCCGACTCAAGTACCGCTACCTTGACCTGCGCCGCGAACCGCTCCGCGATCGAATCCTTCTGCGCAGCGCGATGGTGCAGGCGATTCGTGAAGTGCATCACGAGCACGGCTTTGTCGAAGTAGAGACACCAATCCTCATCAAGTCGACCCCTGAGGGCGCCCGTGACTTCATCGTGCCATCACGACTCCAGCAGGGGAGCGTTTACGCGCTTCCGCAGTCGCCGCAGCAGATGAAGCAGCTCCTGATGGTGGCGGGCTTTGACCGCTACTTCCAGATCGCCCGCTGCTTCCGTGATGAGGACCTTCGCGGCGACCGCCAGCCGGAGTTCACCCAGCTCGACATTGAGATGAGCTTCGTGGACGAGGCGAGCGTGCGCGCCTATGTCGAGGCGATGGTGATCGAGGTGACGAAGCGCATTCGACCAGATCGCCCAATTCAGCAGCTCCCGCTTCCAACGTTCACCTACGAAGAGGCGATGGAGCGCTACGGCTCCGACAAGCCCGACATTCGGTTCGCGATGGAGTTGATTGATCTTGGCGCGGCGCTACCAGAGAG
>CAJABS010000002.1 GCA_903938075.1 uncultured Chloroflexota bacterium
CTCGAACCCCCGACCCTCTGGTCCGAAGCCAGATGCTCTAGCCGCTGAGCTAAGGGCGCATGTGCGTATCTTCGCTTACTTCGCCAGTTCGCCGAGTTCGTGGTCGGGGCGAGAGGATTTGAACCTCCGACCTCGTCGTCCCGAACGACGCGCGCTACCAAGCTGCGCTACGCCCCGACCGATCCCGCATCACGGGAGGGGAAGAATAGCGGAACGGGGGCCGCACCCTGCGACCCCCGTCCTTTGCGTTCTGTTACTCGGGGCGTGCCCCGGTCAGCCCTAGTAGAGCTCGAGGTAGCGGTCGACCTCCCAGTTCGAAACGTGCGTGCGGTACTCGTCCCACTCGGCCTGCTTGGCGTCCAGGAAGTGCGTGAGCACATGCTCGCCGAGCGCCCCACAGATGACTGGATCCGCCTTGAGCTCGTCGATCGCCTCGATCAGGCTTCCTGGGAGCTCCTCGATCCCCTTCTGCGCCACGCGCACGGAGTCCATCTCGTAAAGCGACTCCTCGACTGGGTCTGGCAGCACCATCTTCTTCTCGATGCCATCAAGACCAGCGGCGATCATCACCGCGAAGGCGAGGTACGGGTTCGCCGATGGGTCTGGGCAGCGCAGCTCCATGCGCGTTGCCTCGACCGAGCGGCCCGCCGAAATCATCGGCACGCGAATGAGTGCCGAACGATTACGTCGTCCCCACACCAGATAGGTTGGTGCTTCGTACCCAGGAACAAGTCGCTTGTACGAGTTCACCGTTGGCGCCAGAACAGCGATCATTGAGCGCGCATGCTTCAGGATGCCGGCCATGTACGACTTCGCGATTGGCGAGAGACCGTACTTATCTTTGGCGTCGTAGAACATGTTCTTGCCGGTCTTCAGATTTGCCAGGCTGATGTGTGTGTGCATGCCTGAGCCATTGATGCCATAGATCGGCTTCGGCATGAAGCTCGCATAAAGTCCGTGCTGCTTTGCAATCTCTTTCAGCGCGTACTTAAAGGTGGTCGCGTTGTCAGCGGTCGAGAGTGAGTCTGAATACTCAAAGTCAATCTCGTGCTGGCCTGGTGCCACCTCGTGGTGCGCGGTTTCAATCTTGATACCAAGCGCTTCAAGTGCGTCGACCATGTCCTGGCGAACCTCAATGCCCTGGTCGCCGGTGAAGTCAAAGTAACCAGCCTTGTCGTGCGGCTTCGTGACAGGGTGTCCATCGGCGCCGTACTCAAAGAGGAAGAACTCCAACTCTGGTCCCATGTTCACCTTGTATCCAAGCTTCTCAGCGCGCTCCACCTGGCGGCGCAGTGCGCCACGTGGATCACCCGCAAACGGTGAGCCGTCTGGAAGGAGTACATCGCAGATCACGCGCGCCGTGCCAGCGCCACTCTCGGCGGGAGCCCACGGCAGAATGCGCCAGGTGTCCATGTCTGGGCGCAGCATCTGATCGCTCTCGGCGATGCGCGTGAACCCCTCAACCGACGAGCCGTCGAACCAGGTGCCGTGCTTCACGGCGTTCGGCATCATATGAATCGGGATCTGCACGCTCTTCGTAATGCCGTGCAGGTCAACGAACTGCAGCTGCACGGTGCGAATGCCGGCCTTCTCAGCCTTGGCGACCGTGGCGAGCGCCGCCTTGGTTTCGGCCTCGGTGCGTGCTCCATACCCCTTCGACATGATCCCCCTCCGCCGGGCAGTGCCCGAATCTTGTGCGTACGGCACAGATTTCACCCCCTGCAAGCCAGGGGAGAAGCCGTCACAGGGAGAATACGGCCTTTCTGGAGGGCCTGGGTGCGGTTTATCGGTCGGCTAGGTTGTGATCTTGCACAAAAAGAGCGGCTTTTGCCTACTCGAGGGTCCATCCCTTGCCGACAGCGGTTCGTACGACCTTCTCTTTCTGCACCAGCCGTCCGCTCGTATAGCCGAGGCGGACCATGGTGACGCTCCCCGTTGAGGAGACGCTGGTGAAGAAGAGATCGAGGATCCCATCGCCGGTCCAGTCGCGGGCCACGAGCTTCGGCACGCTCGCTGAGGCGGTTGCCTTCCACACCTCGAGAGGGCTCCCCCAGGCGTAGGTGCGTGTGCCCACTGCGAACGTGGTGGCTGGAACGTTGCTGCGTACTGTCGGCGTCCACGGTGCGCGGATCCGGACTTCGGTGCCTGCGGTCGCTGTTGTGAGGTCAATGGTTGGGTTCAGTGCTGCCAGGCCCGCCGCATCCACAGTCACGCCAATCGCGGCAGCACGCGTCGCAACCGTCTCCCACGTATCGGCTGCGCGCAGCCAATCAACCTCGCCTGCGAGGATGCGTACTGGCGAATTCAGATACATCACACTCTTTGCCGTATAGACACAGTACGGGTCGATAGGCACGTACACCGACTGCCCTGCAACCAGCACCTTGGCTGGATACGCAATCCTGGAGCTCTTCGGGTTCATAGATCGCAGGCAGCCCTCCGTACGTCCGACGCGCTTCGCGATCTGCGCGTATGTCTCAGCTACGCCTCTGACCTTACGAACGGTTTCAAGTCGCACTGGCCCTGCATTTAGTGCAAAGAACTTTGTATAGGCTGCAGTGCCGCTCTTGTAGCCGAGTCGGGCGGCTACTTTTGCCAACGTGTTCTCGCCCTTGCGAACCGTCGTAGTCTGCGCAGGTGCAGTTTCTGGTGTGAAGACAAGGTCGGGGCTCACGACAGGAGGGGCTGCCACGTCGATCACTTCACTCATCGCGAGGCGCACGATATGACCGATCCCCTTGAGGTCGCGATAACTCAAGTAGAGCTCAGAGCCCGTATCGCCCAATGCATCAGCAGCGGTCACGCTCCAGCCGCTCGCGATTGGCCAGAGCAGCGCGCCTGGGGTACTCAGCGCGCCGAGTGACCAGTGCGTGTTTGGCGTAAAGCTCACTGACCCAGCCGCCTGCGATGCCATAAAGGCGCCGTCTGTTGCACGCCAGAGCACGGTGGCATCGGGCACACCGTCGCCAGTGACGTCGCGGAGTACGGTTTTCGCGTCAGCCCCGGTGGTGGTCTCCAGCAACTGCATCGGTGCAACCGTCGCGTTGACCTCAAAGAGGCGGGTCCGCGCCGCCGTCGGATCTGCAACATCTGGAGTCCGCTCAGTGATGAAGAGCTCTTGGATGATGTCGGCCGACGTGTCGGCAACATCAAGGGTGAGCGTTGCCGTGGCATCGAAGCCGGTGTATGCGTTGAGAATGGTGACCGAGGTGCCAAGGACACCGCTTGAGATTGGGGTCTTAATCAGACTCGTTGCGCCGTTCGCTGCCCGCCAAAGGCTAATCACGGAGAGGCCCCCGTCCCGCTCAGTGCGGGCAATATCGCGGTCAATCAGGGTTGCACCTGCGAGTGCCGGAACGGTGCCAGGTACCCGATTGCGGAGACGGCCGTTCGTGCCTACGTACTTATCGGCGGAGAGGAACTTAATGGAGCCATCTGCGCCAAGGGCGGCGAAGTCGCCCTTCCCATCGCCGGTGATATCAATGCCTGGCGAGATGATGCGATTCGGCTCAACCCAGTTGATCTTGTACTTGTAGGCCCTTGAGCCAGGCCTGCTATACGAGGTTTCGCCAGTGGCGTTTGCGTCCACCGTGTACCAGACATAGCGAATGAGCTCTTCAACGGAGAGGTCGTGCTCCTTTGCGCAGGAGTCTGCATTCATGACAAAGATGGAAACGCCGCGCCAATGTCCTGATTGTGTGGCATGGCGGAGCGGAATTCCTGTTTGGCCAGGCTTCGGTGGCGCGAGGCATCCAGTGACGGAACCGCCGCCGCCATTCCAGCTGCCGTAGAAGCCTGGGTTCGCGAAGTACCACTTGCCATCATCTCGAAGTCGCTGCACCGTGGTCCCCCAGGTCGCGTCAACCGCGGCGTTGTACCGTGCGTTGCTACGGCTACCAGAGGTCCAGCCCGGATCGTAGATGCCGCCCGTGCGATAGATCTGATTGATCGATGGTTCGTCCGTTACGTCGAAGCATGATCGTGGGGTGTCGGCAGGGAGGCTAGTGACCGGAATGATCTCGCCGCTCTCGTTATAGACAGCGAGCGGGGCTGTGTAGTGGCCGGTGGCAACATTCTGTACCAGTCCGCCGATGCCATCATTGAGCAAGTCGGCGCCATAGCGAATTCGCAGGGGTACAAGAGTCTTGAAGTTTTCGGTAGCACGTTGTGAATTACTCCATGCTCTCCATACTCCATCGCTGCCTCTTGCTCCAGTGCGCCCCTTCGTCCCATTGACTCTGCGGTCATCAGCCAAATCGTCACGAACCCATTGCTCAAGCGTTGCACTCGCTAGCTGGGACGCATAAAACCAATCTCGGCCCTTCATGGTCCACGACCAGGCGTTCTGCTTAATGGCGATCGCGCCGACACCAAGGAGGGCGTCGCTATAGGGGCTCGACTTGTACTCCGTGTAGAACTCAGCCACGTGAGTGCGGTAGACGTACATCTTGAAGGGGATCTCTTCGACTACCCCAGAGTTAGTGCGCAGCACCCGGATGGTGTTGGGTGGTGAGATCTGGCTCTTCCAGTCGGTGCAGGGCTTCAGCACGAAGGTGGCGGCCTCCGCAGGGGTCGGGTTAGCACCCGCCACACCCACCACGCCAGAGAAGCAGAGGAGGGCGGCCCCTGCGAGCGCGATGGCGCGACGGAGCGTCATTCGAGATGCCGCTCTGTGTTCCATACAGAGATTCTACCGCCTATGCCAGATCGGATCATGTGAGCCCTGAAAGGATCAGATCTACTCGCTGAGGCTCCCATCAAAGCCGCCCTCGGCATCAAGGATGCGCAGCGCAAGCGAGAGGGCGAGACGGAGATCGGGCTCGCGAAGGTCCCACCCAGTTACCTCCTCAATACGCTTGAGGCGATAGGCGGTGGTGTTGCGATGGACACCGAGCGAACTGCTCGCTTCAGAAGAGCCTGGAGCGTCGAGAATGGCGCGCACCGTTTCAATGCGCTGCCGTCGGGCGGAAGCGGTGCCCACAAGCAGTGGGCCAAGCAGTGCGAGGGCGAGTCGACGACCTTCAGGGATCGTCATGACCGAACCGAGCAACTGATGTGCAGGAAGGAGCTCGGCGCGAACCACCTGTTCGCCGCCACTGCCAGCGCGACCGCCGATGCGGCGCTCTAGCGACTCAAGTGCAGCGCGCGCCTCCGCCTCGGCGGCGGGTCGCGCTGAGGCGTCGGTGAACGGTCGCGACACCGCGACGGGGCGCTTCAGTCGCTTGGCGACTTTGCGTGCAGACTCTGCGGCACCGGGGTCGCTCGCGTCGGCAACGGCAATGATGCGCACCTCGAGACTCTCGTTGCTTCCGCGCAACATGAAGCGTCGCGGACTCGCGAGGAGGCGCAGCTCGCGACGGAGGGTCGGCACGTCAGCCTCATGCGGTCGTGGTTGGCGCGCCGCGATGGCGACCCACGGTGGCCCTTCCGCCGGCAGGGTGCGCGCCTCACCGCGGCCAGCATTGGCGGGAAGCTCAGCGGCAACACGCACGATCTCAAGGGCAAGGAGTGGCGCGACGCGCTCACAGGCGATGCGTTCACGCTCGCCGACCGGCTCATCGCCGAGCAAGATGATGGAGCCCGGCCGCTCCGAACCCTCATCACCGAGCGGTGACTCTTCGATGCCCTCCTCAAGTTCTCGCTCCCCCTCTGGTGCACCGGGAACGGCGGGGAGTGGAATGCGCTGCCCAGTTGGTCGGCTCTTGGAGAGGTAGTGCGAGACCGCTTTCGCCGCAGCGCCGCTCGACGGAAGGCCGGCTGGTGCGACAACGGCGAGCGAGACTCCGCCGCGCGCCTCAAGTGCCACCGCACGACCGATGAATGCAGCAAGCGCACCGATGAGCGCCTCGAGGCCTTGCCCATCGAGTGCGAGCGCTGCGATCTGTCGCTCTAACCCGACCGCCTGTCGCTCTAGCTCGGCACGACGATTGACGACCGCACCGATCAGGCTCCTCTCGAGTTGCGCCGACTCCATGCCGTGCACCGCAAGACACGGGAGTCCGTTCTGCTCTGCGGCCTGCGCCAGTTCGGCTCGCACCTTCGATTCGGCCGCACTCGGCTGTTCATCGCCAAGGAGCAAGATGCCGGTGCTGCCGTTCTCTGCGAGGTACTCCACAAGGTCGGCACGCGCCTGTGCATCGGGTGCGGTTGATGTGAGCAGTGTGAGCGGGATTAGCGCCAGATCGCCCGACTCCATGCCGTCAAATGCTGGTAGTCGCATGCGCATGACCCGCACCCACGTGACGGTGCGTGCCATCGACTCGTCGCGCACCTTCGCCAACGGCACCGCGTTGGGTAGCAGCGTCTGTACGAGCTCCCGCAGTGATGCCATTACGCCCCCTCTCCTGACAGCCGACGTGTGATGCGCCGAATAATGGCGCCATATTGGGCTGAATCTGTGCCACGTTCCGTGAGGAGCGCAATCGGCACCGTGGCAACGCCAGGGCGAATCTGCAACCAGAGTCGCGCTCGAGGGCGACGAAGCGTCAGCATCAAGCCGCCCATGATGAGCGCTGCGGCGACCCAGATGAGGAGTGCGGCTGGATCTCGCCGCGCAATGATCCCCGTGTACGAGGTGACCTCGCGTAGGTAGACACTGAATCCGGCCCCCGGCGCAGTGGCCACGTCACCTTCGGCTAGCACCGAGGCGAAGATCGTGGATAGGGGCACGCTCCCATCGTCACTGGGGACCGCGTTCAGATCGGGGGCACTCGCCACAATAAAGATTGCGGCAACCCCGTTGTCGTCACGACGCAACTGCATCTCGATTCCAGCGCTGCTCCCTGGAATCGGCAACGTGGCATACGGAGCGCCATCCAGTTGTGCGGTAAATGGCGCATCGCCAGCCCAGAGCAGCGCGCCCACATCGTCGCGAATCTCAAGTCGCGCCGCTGGACCGAAGAAGTTCTGGTGAAAGCTCCAGCCGTCGTAGGTAAGCGGCTCATTGACGCGCACCAGCTGGCGCGCCACCTCTTCCCCACCAACATAGACACCGAGGTCGGTAGAGAAATCGGCGAATGCACCGGTTTCGGTGCGGGGGGCGCTAAACGCGTGATTCACGATCACAAGGCCATCGGCGGTGCCGATCTTACCGACAGGGAGTGCCTCGCCATCGGTAAGCAAGATCCCTTGCGTGTATCCGAAGGCTCCCGATGCTGCAGCACCGAGCAGCATCACCACGAGCCCAGTGTGCATGACGAGGGTGAAGCGTCCGGAACGGCGGAAGCGGTCTGCATGCAGGAGGAGACCACCGTTGCGATCAGGGTCAGCGGCAACGCTCACCTCCCAGCCGTCGCGCTTCGCCTCGGCTGCTGCGGCGGCGGCACGGTCACCAAGCTCTGCGCTCGTGGGCAGCGCGGCAGCAAGATCAATCACGCCACGCCCTGGTAGTGAGTCACTGAAGAATGTGTCGGGCTGCTCGGGGCGCGATGGTGCCGTGGCAGCAGCAATCTTTGGGAGACGGTCCCAGGTGCAGACAATGATGGAGACGGTGAGGAGCACCAGCAGCGCCGTAAACCACGGCGAGGTGAAGACGCGGAAGAGGCCGAGGCGCTCAAAGACGCCGACCAGCGGCCCCAGGGTGGGCTCGTACTCGGCACGCAGCTTGGCCATCTCGTTCGCGTAGTCTCCGGCGTTCTGCAGCGCGTAATCGGGGAGCTGGCGGAGCGCGATTCCGACCGTGGAGGCGAGGGCGATGACCCCAATCTGGAGTACGGCAAATCGCACGTTTGCCAGGAGTGCGCGCGCGAGGAGCAGGGGGCCGCTAATCACCCGCTGATGGTAGCCTTCGCACCGCTAGACCATCTCCCCTGCGGGGAACGTGGTGGCGTAATCGCAGTGCAGGGGGTGAGATGGCACGAGGGAACAGCCACGGAGCGCTCGACGACCTTGATCGTCGCCTCATGGAGGTGCTGCAGGCCGACGGCCGCAAGCCCTTCACAGAAATCGCGGCAGCCTTCGGCGTCCCTGAGTCAACGATCCGCGCCCGATACAAGGGGCTCGTAGATCGCGGCGCACTCAAGGTGATCGCTGTCGCTGACCCACTCAAAGTCGGCTACCCGCTGATGGCCATGATCGGCGTGCGCTGCACCCCGGCCGCGCTGCTGAGCACCGCCAAAGAGCTCGAGGCACTCCCTGAGGTGAGCTACTGCGTCGTGGTGGCTGGTGCGTACGACCTTCTGATTGAGGTGGTCTGCGAAGACAATGATGCGCTGTTGACATTCCTTACGGAGCGACTGCGCTCCATTGCCGGCGTGCTCGAGACGGAGACATTTGTGTACTTGCGAATCCTGAAGCAGAACTATGAATGGGGAACGACCCCGACCTGACCGCCTGAGCGGCTCGGCCGGGGTCGCCCGGTTACTCCAGTTGCGCGAGTGTTATACGGCGCGGCGCTTTGACCAACCAACCAGCGTCGCTGCGCCGATGTAGGCGAGCAGTGCCGCCAAGATGATTGCTGGCAGTGTGGTTGTCCAGCTATTGTCGGCTCCCATGTCACCCTCCCTGTTCATCGCAAAGAGTGGCATTGCCCCGGCGATTGAGCCGTCTGGCAACAGGCATGGCGCAATGCTTGGGTCGGTGACGTCAACACCTTCCGCACATGGCTCGAGTGTGGCGCGGAACTCATCCATCCAGGTGCTGTACATCGTTGCCCAATCGGTATCTCCATCGACACCGTCTTCAAGCACCATTGGGAAGAGTGAGCCGTCGGGCAGCAGGCACGGCAAGGCCGTGTCGCTGGAGATCGGTGCATTCGGCTCCGTGATCCCTTCTGGGCAGGCGGTTGGCTCACCGGTCACGGTGCGCCACTCTGGCTCAGGGGTAGCGCCACCGCTGCGACCGGTCAGCGCAACAAGTGCTGCAGGTGCATCGGCTGGGAGTACGTCGCCCTGGTGGCTGTCAAAAGTTGCTGCGCCGGTGAGTGGATCAACCTGATAGACGAAGCTGTGTCCGTTGATGCAGCCAGCCTCGCAGTCGTTCCACCCGTAGGTGTAGACAACGATCCAGATCGCTGCGCTCCCTGCATCACCCTTGACGTCGTAGTACTTCGTGGCGCCGATCAGTGCACCATCGTTGTAGGTGAATTCGTCGAATGGCCCACCGGCGGCAAGGACGGCAGCGTGTGCGTCCTCGGGGGTGGCGATTGGCAGCGTGCCGCTATAGCTGCTCACCAAATACGGCACCGCCTCTGGGGCTGGGGACTCGTCCGCCGCAACTGCGGGGGCAACGACCGCCAGCAGGAGGGCGAGCGGGAGGAAGAGCTTCAGGAGTGTTCGCACGATTCACCTCTACTTCTTTTGTGTGGGGATTCTCCCCATCAGTATCGTAACGAGGGATCGGGGCTGGCGGTTCCCGCGGAGGGTCAACCCGCCTGGTCGTACGGCTGTGGGAGCCACTCGTTCCCGGCAAGGGCATGGAGCTCTCCGAGCGAGATATCAAACCAGGCACCGTGCAGGGTGAGGCTGCCAGCGCGCTCCCGCTCGGCAATCCAGGGGAAGGTGCGGAGATGCTCCAACGACTGCTGCACGCTGAGATGCTCGATGAGTCGCTGGCGCTCCTCAGGGCTGCTCGCTGCCGCAGCGGGGGTGCGCTGATCGAGGGTCACAAGGTCAGCGACCCATGCGCCAATAAAGTCCGAATCGGTCAGTGGTGATGCGGAATCAATCGCGGCGGCAACGCCACCACAGCGCCCATGCCCCATGACAACGATTGAGGTCACGCCGAGTCCATGCACGGCGAACTCAAGGGCTGCGCTCGCGCCGTGGCTCTTGGCGTCAGGGGCGTAAAGGGGGACGAGCGCGGCGACATTCCGCAGCACAAAGAGTTCTCCAGGGCCAGCATCGAAGATTGTCTCTGGGGCAGAGCGGGAGTCGGAGCAGGCGACGATCATCGTGCGCGGTTTCTGGCCCTCGCGTGCCAGCTCGTCATATCGCACGCGCTCATCGTTGTAGCGCCCTGCACGGAAGCGCCGGTACCCGGCACTGAGTCGCTCGGAGAGGGGCTGGCTCATCATGCACTCATTCTAAACGAGGCCGCTGCGACGATAGATGAGGGTGATTTGAGGGAGAGTTGTGGTCGGGGCGAGAGGATTCGAACCTCCGACCTCCTGCTCCCAAAGCAGGCGCGCTACCAAGCTGCGCCACACCCCGACCTGCACATCCTAAACGCTCCCCTCAATCGGGTGGCATCATCACCCTATGCCTGCTGAATCCACGCCCAAAACTGGCTCCCTCCGAGCCGCCGCCGCGTCAGCCGTCGTGCCCGGACTGGGCCAATGGCTCAACGGCCGGCGCCGAGCGGCACTCCTCTCCGCCCTCCCGCTGATCGCCGTCATCGTGGTCACCTTCGGCGCGCTCCTCCTCTTTGGCGCTGTACGCACGGCGGCCGCGATTGCCACTCCCGGACGACTCACCCTCCTCTTTGCACTCCTGCTCCTCTCCATTCCCTGGCGGGTGCTGGTCACGATTGATGCAGCACGCGGAACGCAGCGCACGCGCCGCTCCGCGGTCCTCTTGGCGCTTGCGCTCCTGATCTCAATCGCGCCGCAAGCCGGAGCGGCGGCAATTGTGTACCGCGCCAAGGTAGCCGCCACTGATGTCTTCTCTGGCTTCGGCACACCCACCCCTGGTGGTTCGGCTGCGGAGAGCGCGACACCAACACCGCCACCACTCGCTGATCGCTTCACCATGCTGCTCATCGGTGCCGACACCATGGGGAACCGCAGTTCATTCAATACAGACTCAATGATCATCGTCAGCTGGGATCGCATCGGCGGCTACGTCAGCACCGTCTCTATTCCTCGGGACCTGGTGAACGTCCCACTCGGCAATGGCGATGTGTTTGGGCCGAAGATCAACTCGCTCTGGTCGTACGCGCTGCGCTACCCGAAGAAGTTCCCTGAAGGCCCAGCCGTTGCGCTCAGCACTGCACTTGGCACGATGTTCAACGTCAAGATTGATGCCACCGCCGTCGTGGTGATTCCAACCTTCGTCAAGATCATTGATCAGCTCGGCGGCGTTGACCTGACGATCCGTCGAACCATTCTCGATGTCTCCTATCGAACCAACATGGACGGGGCGCGACTACCCGCCGGAAACTGGCATGTGAGCGGTGAGTGTGCGCTCGCCTACGCGCGCATTCGCAAAGCGCCAGGAACCGATGACATGACGCGTGGCCCCCGACAGATTGAGATCCTGCTCGCCGCCCGCGATGAGTTGGCGCGCAGTGGAAACTTTGTGGGTAATGCGCTCGCGCTCCTAGATGTGATCGGTGATGGAGTGCGCACCGACCTCAACCCAGCACTGATTCCGCAGTTGGCCGAGGCTGCCGGATCGTTTGATACGAGCAAGATCGTGCGTGCCGTAATCCAGCCAGGAGACACGATTCTGCGCTATCGACGAAAGGGCGAGTTCAGCCCATTCGGCTCCGTGGTCTTCTTTGATGCGACGCGCATGTCGCTGCTTGCGGCTCGCCTCTTCCCAACTCCTGGCACACGGCCGTGGGGTTTCCCAGCAGCGGCGAACGAGCCAAAGCTCGGCGCGGAGGCCACCTTCACCCCTGCGCCACTGGCGAGCGGCGCATCGCCTACGCCGACTGCGACGCCGACGCCCGCGCTTACCCACCCGTTCCCAACGCTCGCCTCGTGCGACGCACGGCTGCCGCTGCCGCGCTACACCCCAACCCCAGAGCCAACCGCGCCACCGGAGAGCGCTTCTCCAAGTCCGTCGATCACACCGACGCCAGATCCAACCCCAACGGAGAGCACTTCCCCCTCCCCCTAGCGCGCAACAACGGTGAGCGCAGCGGGCGTGCCTCCTAGAATCTGCGCATGCCGTCACTGCAGCACAACCTTTTCGGGTGGATCTTGGGGGCCATTGCGGCGCTGAAGCCGCCTCGGGATGAGGCCCATGCCCGTGCAATGTTCGCGCGGATGCACAGTCAGAAGCCTGCGCTCCCACCGAAGGGAATCCTGAAGACGGTGGACGCCCAGGTCTCACACGCGCTTGGCTTCCCGGTGTGGACCCTGACCCCAAAGAGCGGGAGTACTGATGTGGAGATGGTGTATCTGCATGGTGGAGCCTACGTGGGCGATGCCTCAGTCATTCACTGGAACCTCTGCGCAGAGATCGCTCGTGACAGTGGCGCGACAGTGCTCCTGCCAATCTATCCGCTTGCCCCTGAGGCGACCTGGTCAACATCATTTGATGCTCTCCTGAAGTTGGCGCGAGGGAGTGGCGACAGGGCGCCCGTGCTGATGGGAGATTCTGCCGGCGGCGGACTGGCGCTAGCGCTTGCGCAACGCGTCGCTGCAAGCGGTGGCTTACCTCGTGTCGCACTCATCTCTCCATGGTTAGACGTGACGATGTCCGACCCCGCAACGCCAACCTATGACCGGGTTGACCCAATTCTCAGTGCACCATTCCTTGAGGTTGCTGGTCGCTTCTGGGCAGGGAGCGATGACCCTCGCCGCGCTGAAGTGAGTCCGCAGTTCGGTTCACTCCGTGGGATTCGCGAGGTGTTGCTCTTTAGCGGCTCGCGCGACGTGCTCTACCCGCAAGCGCTCCGTCTCGTAGCAGATGCAAAAGCTGCTGGTGTCACCTGCGCCGCCCACCTCGAAGAGGGACTTGTGCACGTGTATCCGCTGCTGCCGATCCCTGAGGCGAAGGGGCCTCGCGCGGCGCTTAGCGCGTTTGTTCGAGCTCACTCCTAAGCGCTGCTGCGACTAAGACAGCGGCACGGCCACGGTGGCTGAGAGCATCTTTCTCAGCTGGCGCGCGCTCCGCCATCGTTCGGCCATCCACCTCAAAGACCGGGTCGTATCCGAATCCGAACTCCCCTCGTGGCGCATCCGTGATCGCGCCAGGGCACTCGCCGCGGAAGGTGCGCGCTGAGCTGCTCGATGGATCAATCAGCGCCATGACACACACAAAGCGCGCGCTGCGGTCAGCGACCCCCGCCATCTCGGTGAGGAGCTTCTCGTAGTTCTCGGTATCAGAGGCGTTCGGCCCGGCGTAGCGGCGTGTGTAGACGCCAGGGGCGCCGTCGAGGGCGGCAACTTCTAGGCCAGAGTCGTCGGCGAGCGTCCACTCGCCCGATGCCCGCGCATACCAGTGCGCCTTCTGTAGTGCGTTCTCTTCAAATGTCGCGCCGTCCTCTGGTGCCTCGTCAGTGATCCCAACGTCGCGCAGCGTGACTAAGTCAATCGGCAGATCGCCGAAAAGACGCTGCAGCTCAATGAGCTTATGCGCGGAGCCGGTAGCAACCAGGAGCCGCCGTCGCGGCACGGTCACGCGCCGGCGAGAGTGTCGCGCTGGAACTTGATGAGATCAGCAATACCAGCGTCGGCGAGTTTCAGCATCTCATCGAGAGCGGTGCGATGGAACGGATCCTGTTCCGCTGTTCCCTGCAGCTCCACATAGTGGCCAGCATCGGTGGCGACCACGTTGAGGTCGACATCGGCACGGCTGTCCTCCTCATACGGGAGGTCGAGAACAGCCTGGCCGTCAACGATACCGACCGAGACGGCGGCCACGTTGCGCACCAGGTGCGCCTCGAGCTTCTTGGCGCGCATAGCAAGTGCGAGGGCGATCCAGCCGCCAGTGATGCTTGCGCAGCGGGTGCCACCATCGGCAACGAGCACATCGCAGTCAATGAGAATGGAACGCTCGCCAAGCTTGGTGAGGTCAACGGACTGACGCAGCGCGCGACCGATCAGGCGCTGAATCTCATGGGTGCGACCACCGAGCTTGCCGCGAACCGCCTCGCGATCGGAGCGGGTGTTGGTGGCGCGCGGGAGCATGCTGTATTCGGCGGTCACCCAACCGGTCCCCTTACCGCGAAGATGTGGCGGCACGCGCTCCTCGATTGAGGCGGAGCAGATCACCACGGTGTTGCCGATCGAGATGATGGCGGAACCTTCGGCCCACTTCTGGACACCGAGTTCAATCTTCAGGTCGCGGAGTTGATCTACAGCGCGCCCGTCGGCTCGTACCTTACCCATGGTGCCCCCTACCCTTTCGCTTCGCGCTCGGCGGCTTTTGCCTCATCCCAAAGCGCATCTAATGTGGTGAAGTCTGCATCTTTTAGCGAGATTCCGCGCGTAGCGGCGCGACGCTCAACCTCGGCGAAGCGGCGTCGGAACTTATCGTTCGCGCCACGGAGCGCCGCCTCGGCATCGATGCCGCTGCGGCGGCCGAGATTCACGATGACGGCAAGGACATCGCCGAGCTCCTCTTGCGCGTGTGCCAACGCGGCGGCACTCGACGCTGGAGTGCTGGTGATCTGATCAGGGTGACCCGCCTCGGCAAGGGCCTCGTCAAGTTCTGCCAACTCTTCGCTGATCTTTGCCCGCACGCCGTCAAGGGTCGGCCAGTCGTCCCCAACGGCGCTGGCGCGGTCTTGCAGCTCGCGGCTCGCGGAGAGAGCTGGGAGTCCGCGGCTCACCCCATCCAGTGCACCCTTCCGCTTCTCGCCTTCTCCGGCGGCAGCGCGCTCCCCTGCCTTTATCGCCTCCCAATTTCGCTGTACGTCGCGCGTGGTCGTTGCGCTCGCCTCGCCGAAGACGTGAGGGTGTCGACGTACGATCTTTCGCACGAGCCCGTCGTGCACATCGGCCAGATCAAAGTCGCCCCTCTCCTGTGCGATCTGCGAGTGCAGCACCACCTGCAGGAGCACGTCACCGAGCTCTTCGGCAAGATCGGCGATCGCTGCTGGGCGCTCCGCTTCGCTTGCGGTATCGAGCGCCGCAATAGCGTCATGTAGCTCCCAGGCCTCTTCGATCAGGTGCTTTGCCAACGAGGCGTGGGTCTGTTCGCGATCCCACGGGCAGCCATCGGGAGCTCGGAGCCTGGCACTAAGCCAGGGCATCGTCCAGGGTGTTGCGAAGGCATCAAGCGGATTTAGCCCTGCGAGATATATCGCTTCACTCGCCGCTGCGGCACCAGAGGCACATGCGGCAATGGTGCTGGCGCTGCCGCTTGGTAGAAGTGTCACCGCGCGCTCGGCGCCATAGAGTCGCGTCACTAGTTCCCAGCCTGTGCCGAGCCGGCCTGGCAGCGGACCAGCAGGTTGCGCAGCGTCGATGATCAGGATCAGGGGTCGCGTCGTGTCAATAGCGGTCGCGCCGCAGTGGCTCAGTGCAACGATGGTGATGCCACTGCTGAGAGTTAGGCTCGCATCCGCACGATGTGCGGCGTCGATCAGTGTGTCCAGCGATCCGTTGAACCCCTTCGCGGTCACGGAGTTGGCGAAGCCCCAGCCTCCTGCACAACGGC
>CAJABS010000003.1 GCA_903938075.1 uncultured Chloroflexota bacterium
AGAAGGGCGAGGGAGAGGGCGACGAGGGCGAGCCCACCAGCGAACGGGGTCACCCCGATGATGGCGGTGGCGCCAAGGCCACCCAAGATCGGTCCCGCCGAGATTCCCAGGTCAAACGAAAAGTTGAAGGCGCCATTCGCACGACCGCGCTCTTCGGGGGCACTGGCGATTGCAATCGCCCCTGCCGCCGCCGGAAAGATCAGCCCATACCCGATGCCGTAGAGCACCATCGCCACCAGGTCGATGGTGAACGTTGGGCTGATGGCGAGCAGCGTCAGTGCACCAACGAGTGCGGCGAGCCCAATCAGCGAGATACCAAATGGACCACGCTTGTCGACGCGCGTCGAGATGCGACTCAACATCAGCGCAATCGCGATGATGCCGAAGATCGTAAAGAGACCACCACTCGCCCCCGCGGCGTATCGCAGCGCCTCCTCTTGGGAGCGACCCTCTTCGAGCGCGCGCTGAATGAGGCCATCTTTGATGAAGCCCGTCACTGTGCCAACGGCCGCCTCGAGACCGAAGATGGCGAGCAGCGCCACGCGCACACGCGGCTCACTCAGGATTCGTCGCCACGCGCCAACGGTTGGTCGCGTTGCTGGGGTAACCACCAGCGTTTCAGGAATCAGTGGCAGAACGGCGGCGAGGCCGATGGCAATCAGGCCGGCAACACCAAGGAAGACGGCGTTCACGTCAAAGAGGCTGGAGACGAGTGCAGCACTCGCCGGGCCAAACACGGCGGCGATGCCAATGAGCGCACCGGCGCGGCCGAGCGTTCGCCCGCGCTCACCAACAGGAGCGGCATCACCGAGGAGGGCGAAGAGCGCTGCGGCGAGGACGCCGCCAGATGCACCATGCACCACACGCGCAAGCAGGAAGAGCGGCAGCGAATCGGCGAGGGCGTACACCGCAATGGCAACGGGGCTAACGATGAGCGCTGCAACAACGACGCGACGACGACCGATGCGATCGGCAAGGATGCCGCCAATCGGGTTGAAGGCAAGGTTGGCGAGCGAGTAGGCGGCGATGGCGATACCGACCAAGAGCGGGGTGCCACCAAGCTCCTGGGCGCGCGGGCCAATGACTGGGAGGAGGGCGAAGTTGTCGATGAATGCGAGGAAGATCGCTGCGTAGATCGCGGCACGGCTCCGTCGCGAGAGGTTTGGAGTGGTAGTCGTCATAGGCAAAGCATCCCACGCGCCGAGAGATGCCGCCTCCATGCGAAACTCTGCACCGTGAGTGCCCGACCGTATCGCCTGATTCGTAGCCAACGCGCACGACGCCTCACGTTGCGCATCGACCCAGAGCATGGCCTTGAGGCGGTGGTGCCAGAGCGGTACAGCGAGGCCCGCGCGCGACGCGATGTTGAGGCGTTCATTGCCACGCGCCTCAAGTGGATCGACCGCTCCCTTGCAGAGGTCACCTCGCGTCGCACCGCGCTCGGGACCGATGGCCGGCTGGCGGTCGGTGGGCTCATCCCGTATGCGGGGCGGCCGCACAGCATTGTGGTTGGCGCTGGAAGCAGCATCACGGCGCTGAACGGTGAGATTCAGATCCCGGCAACGATCGCCAGAGATCCTGACGCCGTCCGCCGTCGGCTGTTGAGTTGGTTACGCCGCCGCGCGCGCGCCATCGCCGAGCAGATGATCAGCGTCTACGCCGCGGAGATGAAGGTCACCCCGACGCGTCTTCGCATTGGCGACCAGTCCACGCGCTGGGGGAGCGCCTCGGGCGACGGCACGATCTCGCTCTCGTGGCGACTCGTGTTGGCGCCCCCATCGTGCTTTGAGGCGGTCGTCGTTCATGAGCTCGCCCACCTGCGCGCTAACGGTCACGGTCCGCGTTTCCGTGCGGTGGTGGAGCGGTACCTCCCCGACGAGGCGGCGCGCATGCGCCAACTGCAGCGCCTCGCCCCCGCCCTCAGCGCGGTTCGCTAGCGGGCGCTCTTCTTGGTGCGGGCAGCCGCTCGTTCGTCGTGCCGCGCAATCGTGGCTCGGGTGATCTTCTTGATGAGCGCAATCGGCAGCTGGTGGTCGGCGGTGAAGTGGATCGTCGTCCCAGCGATGGTGAAGTCGGCGAGTTCTGAAGTGAAGAGCCGATAGGTGTATCCGGCATAGAGGCTGAGCCCTCCCCGTCGCGTGCCGAAGTG
>CAJABS010000004.1 GCA_903938075.1 uncultured Chloroflexota bacterium
CGGGGGAGTCTAGCCGTTCGCCGCCCCCGTGGCGCCCCCCTGCCGAATTGCGAGGGCCAGGATCGTGCTCATCGCGAGCATGGCCACCTGCGGCGCAAGGGGCCCCCCAGCCAGGATCAGGAGCACGGAGAGCCCCACGCTCACGAGCATCTGGGCTCGGGGAGGGCGGTTGCCAGTAGCGGAGCGCAGGGCGGTCAAGCCGAGCACCAGCAGATCAAGCGCCCCCAGGGCGATGGTCGCGAACGAGGCGTAGGCAACGATACGGTCGTAGCCCCCTTCGGCGGGGAGTGCCCCGCCAAGGAGCCCATAGGTCAGCGCCCCAGAGGCGATCAAGCCAACGCCGCGCACGAATTCAGCGGCAGCCAGCGCGGCGTAGGTCACGAGCACCGATCCCTTCAACATGCAGAGGAGCGTAGCGCGAACACGGCAGGGGCAGGGGTAAAGGCGCATACTCTCTTCATGAGCACAACAACACGACGCACCTCATCTGGCTCCGCAATCAAGCTGGACGTCATCCTCGCCTCACTCCTGCTAAACGCTGGAATCCTCCTCGCACTCGTTACGTGGATTACGGCTGACCGGCCAGATTTTTTCTCCGGGATCAGTAACGAGCAGTTGCGCGCCGCAGCATCAATCTTGGCTATTGGTGTTCCGATTGCGATCGTCGCTGCAGGTGCCAGTCGACTGAGTGCGCGTCTCTCGGTGGATCTCGGTACGGGGACGCTACTCGCGCTGATCGCGGCGCTTAGCGCGATCTTTACAGCTGCGGCGGTGCTCCACGCCGTGCTGCCGTGGGACTCCTTCACTCCGATGCGGTTGCTCCACGCCATGATCAATGGGGTCACCATCTTCCTCATTGCCCGAGTCATGGTACGACGTGCACGACAACATCCCGATTGGATCAGCATCACGGGAACGATCTTCGCCGTTGGCCTCCTGCCGCTCGGGCTACTCTCGCTCGCCGTGGATGCCTTCACGCTCTTCGGTATCCCTGTCGGCGCGTCTCCAGCACTCGGAGTGACCCCTGCGGATGCGCTGCTCGCGGCACTCTATCTGGCAGCACTGCTGCCTGCGCTCTTCTTTGGGCAGGCGCTCCTCCGGGCTGAATCCGCACTCTATCGGCCAATTGAGCGCCGCTTCGCTGAGTTCTTCGCAGCGTTTGGTGTCGGCTCGCTCGCCGCAACCGTGGTGCCGTTTGCGACCACTCGACTCTACGACTCGCTGCAGACCTGCACGAACGAATATGTCTGCACCCGCCCACCAGGTGAGTGGGTCGTGATTGGCCTCCTTACCGGCCTCACCGCGTGGCGGCTTATTCGGGGCGCCGAAGGGGCCAAGCAGCCGCTCCTCTGGATCGGCGCACTCCCGCCTCTGGTCACGACTGCAATCGCGATTAACTGGTATCTCCCCGCGTGGCTTGGTGGGCTCCCGATCGCGGGAGCTTTGATCGCATTTGGTGGCCTACTCCTCTTGCGCCGCGCTACGATGGCAACAGCGCCGCGCTCGCGGCGCGCAGCTAAGCGGAGGTAGAACCCCATGAGCGACGCGAAGAAGATCACGGTGTACGGCGCAGACTGGTGCAGCGACTGCACGCGATCCAAGGGCTACCTCGACGCACATCAGGTTCCCTACACCTACGTTGATGTCGATGCCGACGCGGCCGCCAAGGAGATGATTGAGACGCTGACCGGCGCGAAGTCGATCCCCGTGATCATCTTTGAGGATGGCTCGTACCTGATCGAGCCCTCCAACGCGGAACTCGGTGCGAAGGCGGGGGTCCCCCAGAGCTAACGCGCGGCGAGCGGTAGCTCGTCGAGGCTTGCTAGCACCACGTCAGCAATCTCTACTGCGCCCGTCGATGACGGCGCGCCAGGGAGTGGCACGACGACGACACTCATCCCCGCCGCCTTGCCGGCGCGCGCGCCAGCCAGAGAATCTTCGATAGCGAGCGAGCGCGCGGGAGTGATGCTGATGCGGCGACACGCCTCGAGGTAGACGTCGGGGAGTGGCTTGCCGCCGGCGACCTCGTCGCAGCTCACGTAGGTGTGTACGACGTCGGCGAGCCCGAGGAGTTCGATCAACGTGGCGATGATGCTGCGCGGGCTCCCTGACGCAATCGCAACGGGTCCGCGCGCGGCGGCGCGGCGAACAGCGGCAACCCCGGCGGGAATCACCTGCACGCGCCCAGAGCGATAGAGCGACTCAAGGTGGTCGATGGTGCGCGTCGCAATCTCGTTGGCATCTGGGTAACCCAGGATCTCCGCCATGGCGCTGCCCCACTGCTGGGTGTTCGCGCCGTAGAAGCGATGGAAGTCCTCTTCGACCAGGCGACCACCCACTTCGGCGGCGATGGCGAAGCGCGCCTCAGCCCAGAGCGGCTCGGTATCGCAGAGCACGCCATCCAAATCGAAGACGACCCCGTCGGGGTTCAACACGTACGGCGGGAGGGTCTGATCTGCAGGCATAGGCGCAAGGGTAGCGGGGCGCGTACCCTACGCGCATGAGTCCTGTTGTCCGAGAAGAGCCGAGCGCCTGGGGGGCACGCCTTCGCGCCGCCGCCGCTGCCGGCGAACTTTCTGACCTCCCCTTCGTACAGCAGCCAGCCTGGGCCGCATCAAAAGCGCTCACCGGCTGGGAGTCGGTGCGCCTCGTGGCGCACGACGGCACCGCATGGGCCGGCGCGCAGCTCCTAGTGCAGCGGCTCCCCGCCGGACTCGGCCGCATTGCCTACGCGCCGCGCGGGCCCATTGTTGTGGCGGCGCATGCGGAGCAGGCCGCAGCGCTGCGCGCCGAGCTGCTGCGCGGACTCTCCGAGCTTCGTAGTGACAGCGTCACGCTGGTACGGCTTGAGCCGGGCGAGAGCACGCCGCTCCCCGATGAGGCCGACCAAGTCAACCCTGCCGATGATCTGAGCGCCGACCTTCGTGCGCCGTGGCTCGCTGCAGCAACCACCGCACGTATCGCGCTGCATCGCGCACGACCGGTGCAGCCATCGACCAGTCGACGCATTGATCTCACCGCTGGCATGGAGACCGTACGCGCCGCCTGGCGCAGCAAGTGGCGACAGTACGCGCGACATGCCACGGAGTCGGGCGTGACCGTGCGCGCCGTTGGTGCCGACGGCGCCGATGCCCTCTACACCGCAATGACCTCGATCTCCGGGCGCACGGGGGTGAAGACCCGCAGCAGCGCGGCCTTCGCGCACATCGTCAACGCCTTCAACGGTGAGGCAGAGATCCTCATCGCTGAATCACCGTCGGGCGAAACGCTCGGTGCCCTTCTTGTCATCACCACGCCAACAACAACGACCGAACTCTTCGGCGGCGCAACAAATTCAGGCAACGAGCTCCGCGCGCCGTATGCGCTCAAGGTCACAGCGATGGAGCGTGCCGTGGCGCGAGGGAGCGCCACCTACGACATGTGGGGGATCTCAACGCCAGGCATCGCGCACTTCAAGGCTGGTTGGGGCGGAACTCCGGTGGTCTACCCCGGTGCGCTCGATGTGGATCTCGATCCGATCCGTGGGCCGCTCGTGCGGCTTGCGCTACGACTGCGCGGATTCGGCGCCTAACGCCGGAGGGCGATTCGTTCGGCTCGCCACCAGGGTGAGCAGGCCATTGGCCATCACCAGCCCCCAGATCAACTGCGGTGCTCCCGTCACGAGGAGACCAAAGGTGCCGATGGCGCTGAGGAGCACGCCGAAGAGGAGTACGGCGCGATTCGAGCGGCGCGACCAGAGTGCGCGTGCAACCCAGAGCGGGGCGGCCCCTGCCAGCCCAAGCGCAACTACAGCAACCATCAACACGGCGAGGATCTGTCGTACCCATGCGCCGAACTCCGGCAGGTTGTTCTGATCAGCCAGGGTGGTGAGGATCACGGCGACGTCAATCTGGAACGTTTCAAAGAGCGTTTCAACGTCGGTGCCGAGCTCGGTGGTGATCTGCGCGCCGAGCGAGACCCAGGTCTGATCCGCGATGTCAGCGGCGGCAACAGCGATTGCGACGAGACCGAGTACACCCGCAGCAATCAGCACGACCCCCAACAGCCCGTTGCTGATCGTTGCGGCAATCTGCACGATCCCGCGAGGCGACTCTTTCGGCTCATCCAACATGTAGCTCACTCACCCCCCTTATACGGGTAGGTGATCCAACCATCGGCGAGCGCCGCGAAGAAGTCGGGGGCACCAGGCACTTCGCTCTTGCCAGGCTTGTGATGAACAACGGCGGTACGAACATCTGCGCCCGCGGCACGCGCTCGCTCTGCCACGAGTGCGAGCGTTCGGCCACTCTCCCAGACCTCATCAACAATCAGGATCGAGCGTCCCTTGAGAGATTCGTCGGACGGCATGCGCGTAATGGTCGGCGCTGGGCGACGGCCGGCTGCGTCGTAGTGTTCAGCGACGGCGATCAGGAGATCGCGAATGCCGAGCCGATAGGCGAGCATCGCGCCAGGTACCAGACCACCTCGGCTAATCGCGAGGATGGCATCGGGGCGCTGCGCTTCGGGCAGTGCCTGAATCTGTAGCGCGAGCGCCTCAACATGCCCGTTCAGCTCCTCCCACGTCAGGATGAGCGTTTCGGTGCCCACCTCAGCGGACGTGGTCGAGCGCCTGGCTGAAGTCGGCGATGATGTCCTGCGCCGACTCAATGCCAACGCTGATGCGGAAGATGCCGCCACGCTTTGGCATCGGATAGACCAACGTATCGACCTCGCCGAGGCTCACCCCAACGGCGCACATCTGTACGTGATCGCTAAAGGCGCGCATCGCGTCGAGCGGATCAACGCCGGCTGCAGCGCGTGGCTTGAAGGAGAGCATGCCGCCCCAGCCACTCTTCAGGAGTCGATCGGCCACTACGCGGTCTGGGTGTGAGGCGAGGCTCGGATGGCGAACCCACTCGACCTTCTCGTGGCCCTCAAGGAACGCAGCGACAGCGCTCGCATTCTGGGAGGCGCGTTCGATGCGCAGTGGCAGGGTGCGCGCACCGCGTGCGATCAGCCACGAATTGAACGGTGATGCCGCTCCACCAAGGAGGTCGGTCTGTCGACGAATTGGATCCACGAGCGCCTTGGAACCAGCGGCGATGCCGCCGAGTGCATCCCCGTGACCCGAGACCCACTTGGTTGTGGTCTGCAAGACCAGGTCCGCACCATGTTCAAGCGGTCGCAGCAGCACGGGGCTTAAGAAGGTGTTGTCAACGACCAGCAGGGCCCCGTTGTCGTGGGCGATCTTGGCAATGGCAGGAATGTCGGTGATGCGCATCCACGGGTTCGAGAGCCCCTCGCAGAAGATGATCTTGGTGTTTGGCTTGACCGCAGCCTGCACCGCGGCAAGGTCGGTGATCGGTACCGGCGTCACTTCAATGCCGCGCGATGGGAAGTCTTCGGCAAACAGGATCTGACTGATGATGAAGAGGTCGTCGGCGACGATCAGGTGATCGCCCGACTTCAGGTGGGCGAGGAGCCCGGCGGCAATCGCCGACATCCCCGAGGCCGAAGCGATCGCGCTCTCCGCACCTTCGAGCGCGGCGAGCTTCTCTTCGAGTGCAGCGGTGGTGGGGTTGTTGGTGCGTGTGTAGAAGTACTTGTTCGGCTCCCAGGCGAGCGCTCCGTCAACCGCCGACTCTTTCTCATCGGCCGTTTCGAAGGTGAAGGTTGCCGTCTGATAGATAGGGAGATTGTGGGCACGGGTCGTGGGGTCAGCGCTCTCACCGGCGTGAACCGCCAGGGTGTCAAGCGATGCGTTCTTCAGGGGCTTCTTACCGTCTTTCGCCATGGCGAGAGTGTAGGGGCTGGAGCGGGAGACGAGGTTCGAACTCGC
>CAJABS010000005.1 GCA_903938075.1 uncultured Chloroflexota bacterium
CACCAAGCTCCTCTCCCGCAAGCCGAAGGAGCTCTCCGGTGGCCAGCGCCAGCGCGTTGCCCTTGGGCGCGCGATCGTCCGCGAGCCAGCCGTCTTCTTGATGGATGAGCCGCTCTCCAACCTTGATGCGCAGCTGCGCGTGCAGACGCGTGCCGAGATCTTGCGCCTGCACGCTCGACTCAAGACCACCGTCGTCTATGTGACGCACGACCAGGTTGAGGCGATGACAATGGGGACGCGAATCGCCGTGATGAGCGAAGGAAGGTTGCAGCAGGTTGGCACACCGCAGGATCTGTACGACCTACCAGTGAATCGCTTCGTCGCCGGCTTTATCGGCTCGCCAGCAATGAACCTTCTTGAGGCGACCGTTGACGGTCGTCACGTGAAGGCGGGCGAGATCGCGATTGAGATCAGTGATGCGCGCGCAAAGGAGCTGGAGGGGCGCACCAGCGTCACCATCGGTTTCCGGCCAGAGCACCTTGAGTTCGGCAAGGCCGGAAAGGGTGCGGCGCAGATCGAACTGACCGCGGACGTTGTTGAGTATCTCGGCGCACAAGAGCTGCTCCACTTCTCTACCGTAAGTGGTGACGTTCTTGCGCTGGTTGGTTCCGAGCACAAGACGCCGCGCGGCACCAAGGTGCAGCTCGCCCTTTCGCTCGAGAAGCTGCACCTCTTCGATTCGGCCACCGGCGCCGCAATCCGCTAGGTCGGCGGTACCGCATGCGATTTGGTGACGATGCTCTTGGCGTGCGCCTCGCTGCGCTGTTAGAGCCTGGCGAACTCAACGAGGTCGTCGTCGCTTCGGACCTGGTCGTGCAGGCGGCGTACATGGAGTGGCGACGCACGACGGTGCAGCGCACGGGCGGCGATCAGCATGTGCGGTACATCGTTGGTCACCCAGGTGCTGTTGCCATCCTCGCCATTGATGCTCCGAGTGACGCTGAGGTCACGCCGACGAGCGAGATGCTCTTCGTTCGACAGTTCCGCGCCCCAGTGGGGCAGCTCCTCCTTGAGGTACCCGCCGGCACCCTTGACCTGCATGCCGGGGTCACTGAGGAGCCGCAGCTGGCCGCTGAGCGCGAACTCGAAGAGGAGACCGGCCTGCGGGCAGCATCCTGGCGTCACCTCCGACGCTTCTTCACCGCACCCGGGTTCACCAGCGAGCGCATGGAGCTCTTCCTCGCCCTCGGCCTCTCGGCGGCAGGCCCTGGCGCCCGCACCCCCGACGCCGACGAGGCGATTGAGGCGGTCCGGCTCACCATTGCCGAGGCGGCCGAAGCGGTCCACCGTGGGGCAATCGTGGACGCCAAGAGCCTGATCGCCGTCGCCATCGCGGAGCGCCTAGCCACCCGCTAACCCCCGCACGGATCGTGCGTAATTCCCTCGTGGGCTGCGATATTCGTACCCCTACCCACCCTACGGTGCTAGAATCGTACCCACAGCGGTCCGCACTGCGGAATCCGCAGAGCAAGGATGGATGGATATGGCGATCGAACCACTCAGGCACCTCGCGCCGACCACGAAGCCAGCCCCTCACCGCGCTGAGCCACCCGTTGGGCCCACCGTTCAGATTGACCCTGCCCGCATCAAGGAGCTGACCGCTCGCGAGTCAGAGCGCCTCGACGCGCGTACCCAGGGCTCAGCCGCCGCCTATGAGCGTGCCAAGCGCTCCCTCGTCGGTGGCGTCTCGTCGAGCTACCAGAAGCGTGCGCCGTGGCCGATCTATCTCGATCGCGGACAGGGGCAGTACGTGTGGGACGTCGATGGACACCAGTACCTCGATGTGCACAACGGCATCGGCAGCATGGTGCAGGGACATGCGCATCCACTCATCACCGAGGCCGTGGATCGACGCATTCGACTCGGCTCACACTTCGCCGCGCCAACCGAGGACACCTACATCGTTGCTGAGCATCTCGCCGCCCGCTGGGGACTCCCCCGCTGGCGCTTCGTGAACTCCGGCTCCGAAGCCACCATGGATGCGATTCGCCTCGCGCGCGCCGCCACTCAGCGCGATGGTGTGATGAAGATCTTCGGCAGCTATCACGGGCACCATGACTACGTCATGGTCGACATCGGCCTCTCCGTCTACGACGGCAAGGATCGTGAGAACTATCCATCAATCGCCTACGGGAAGGGGATCCCAGATTCCGTTACGCAGATGACCACCGCCGTGCCGTTCAATGACGCGGGTGTGTTGGAGCGACGACTGACCGCTCTGCAGAGCGAAGGACGACTTCCAGCCTGCTTGATCATGGAGGCCGCAATGATGAACTGCGGCGTGATCTTGCCAGAGCCTGGCTATCTCGCCGATGTGCGACGCATCACCAAGAAGTTTGGCGTCGTGTGGATCGTTGACGAGGTGAAGACCGGCCTCAACGTTGCCGCCGGCGGCGCAACAGAACTCTTCGGCATCAAGCCCGACCTTGTCTGCTTGGCCAAGGCACTCGGCGCCGGCATCCCTACGGGCGCGATCGGCGGCAGCGACGAGATGTGGGCGATGGTCGACTCCGGTGATGTCTACATGGTGGGCACGTTCAACGGCAACCCGCTCGCCATGGCGGCGGCGCGTGCCAACTTGGAGCGCGTGATGACGCCAGATGCCTACAAGCATCTCGGACGTCTCAACGACCAGCTTCTAGACGGCGCCCAGGGGATTATTGATCGCCACAAGCTCGCTGCGTACGCGGTGGGGATTGAGTCGAAAGGCGTGATCACCTTCGCGCAGTCAAAGGTTGTGGATTACGACTCCTACAAGACCGCTCAGCAGAAGGAGCTCATCGATCTTGTTTGGCTCTGGAACATGAACCGTGGGATCTTCAGCACCCCAGGTCGCGACGAGGAGTGGACCCTCTCCATCACCATGACCCCCGCTGATGCCGACCACTACCTTGGCGTCTTCGAAGAGCTGGCCGCCGAACTAACGCGCTAGCCCTCCTCGCGCAGTTGGCGCAGGCGCTCGTTGAGGGCTGCGGTTCCGCTTCGCACCGCACTCATCAGTGGGATTACGGCCACCATGCTCAACACGCCACCTAAAATCATGATGATCCCGCGCTCTCGTTGTTCGCGAACGACCTCGAGTAGCTGTGACTGCACGGTGCCAGAGAGGGCTTCAGAGATCCCAAGTACTGGTTGCGCATAGACCCACGGGGCTGCAGCGCCACCAAGGAGCCAGGCAAAGAGAAGGGCGGTCGCAACTGCACCACCTCGCGCGAAGGTGCCCGTAGTCACGAGCCCCACAGTGCGAGCGCGCATCAGGATGACTGCTGCGAGTCCAACCCACACCGCATGTCCAGCAAAAACCAAGATCGCCACCGGCGGCGCAGCGATGGATTGCGCGAGGAGGAGCGGAATCCAGGGGAGGGCGCCGATCAGGAGTGCAAGTCTCCGCTCCCCCGCCGTGATGATCTCCTCGTGCTGCAGGCGCCCAATCCAACCAATGATGGCGAGGCCGGCGGCGACATCAAGGATGACTGCGATCAGTCGGAGCACGGCAAGGGCGAGCTGCTCTCCGAGAATTCCTGAAGCCGCGGCACCTGGGTCAGCGGCGTACGCAAGGATGTTGTCGCCACTGCGAAAGAGGAGCCAGCCACGCAGGGCCAGCACCAAGGCGCTGGCGACAATCGCACCAGTGAAAATCGTCTCGTTCTTGGGGAGGAAGCGGCGAGTCGCCATGCTCGGCGACTACTGCGACGCGCGTGCGCGCGTGCGCTGCTCCGCGGTGACTAGTGCGTTCTGCAACTCTTCGCTGAGCTGCACCTTGGCGATCGACTGACGCAGCAGCACGGCGACCGCACTTAGCGTGACCCAGGCTGCAGCAACCCAGATCACCGCGGTGGGATCCGTGTGCGAGGTGATGAGCCCACCGATCCAGAGCGGAGCAACCAGCACGGAGAGTCGCCCAGCCCAACGAGCAGAACCGTTATCGGCACTCGGTCGCGACGCACCAGTACCGCCATGTGCCTCGGCGAGGCTTCTGGTGTGCTTGACCAGGAGCCGGCCAGGTTGACCAAGGAGCGGCCCTGGAAGGGCGGCGAGCGCCACGTCGCGATCAATGTTGGCGAGCGCCACCGCCGGGTGCTGAGCGTTCAGTGCGTGGGCATTACGCAGGCTGGCGCGTAACCATCGCAGCAGAAAGAGCCAGACCGCTGGGGTAGCGATCAGCAGAATCGTGTTCGCGCTGCGTACCGTGCTAAATGCGCGTGTCGCATCTTCCTCGGTTGCCCGATTGATGGCGATGAGATCAAGCACGGAGTAGTAGCCCATGATCGTTCCGGCGCTGATCAGCGCGAGGAGGGCGAGGAGCAGGAGTGCGCGTCGCGCCGTGGCCGCCTTCGAAGCGGCGGAGAGATACGGGGTCACTTGCCGCTGGTGCCCTGCTGACGCAAGAAGCGAATCAAGCCGTCGCGCTCCAAGAGGGCGAAGCGTCGCAGTCGTGCCGCATCAACGGGTGGGATGCCATGCGCTGGGTCAGCAATGTTGGCGAGGAGTGAATCAACCGCCGCGAGCATCAATGCTGGTGCCCCCCAGAGTCCGAGGGAGGCGCTGCGTGTGACAAGGTCGCGCGCAAACGTTGCATCTGCTGACCCAAGGGTAAGGAGTGCCGTTGGAATCTGCGCAACGTACGGGGCAAGCAGCTCATGCTGCCATGGCCAGGCGAAGCCACTCGCAGCGGCGAGTGTCTTACGCACGCTGCCGTAACCATCAGAGCGAAGGATGCGCGCCCATGCGGCCCGCTTCGCTGCAACGTTTGGCGTTGCTGCTTCCGCGGCAAGGAGCGCACGTTCGCCGCGATCGCTCGGGTCGCGCTGCGCCTCTGCTGCAAGTCGCTCCGCACTGTTCGGTGCGCCGAAGGAGGCTGCACGTACGAGCAGCGACCAACGATGATCCTGATCAATCTCAACTCCGTCGAGCGGCGTCTCGCCCACCGCGACCTGCCAGGTCTCCTCAACGTCACGGGGGGTGACCGAGGCCATCACCATGGCGCGCGACCAAACAATGCGCATCCCCTCGCTGCCGCCACGGGCGAGGCGGGCGCGCGCGGCATCCACGATGAGGCTCCCCCAGCGCTCGCGCTCGCCGTCAGGAAGATAGCGAAGCAACAGACCACCCAGCGTCGACTCCACAACGCCCTGCACAATCGAAGAATCAACCTCGTGCGGGAGGCGGTCGATCAGCAACTGCGCGTAGCGTGCTGCCGGGTAGCGACCATCGCGCACGAGCTCGTAGATCGCCATCCAGGTGAGCTGGCGAAGGAGGCCATCTGGGATCGCCTCCATTCGCGTCTCAGCGAAGCGGAGCGTGCCCTCATCGAGACCCAGCTTGCCAACGGCGAGGTCATCATGGTTTGGAATCACGGCAAGTGGGAGCGGGCGTCCTGCGGCGCTTGGCACATCGGTGCGCGCCCCTGTCACCAGGGCTTCGTGAGGATCAATGGTGACCATCTGCCCATCGCCTGGATAGAGAAGTGCGACACGCAGCAAGTGCTCACGC
>CAJABS010000006.1 GCA_903938075.1 uncultured Chloroflexota bacterium
CGATGGCAGAACGTTGAGGAGCATGCGCGAGTTCGGCACTTCAATTGCACGGCAGACCTCAAGGACGCGGTCAACATCGTCATCGCGGATCTCGCGATCGGGGTTGGCGACTGCTACCTGGCCGCTCGTGTTCTGACCTTGGACGTGGTTACCGGAGATGG
This sequence comes from uncultured Chloroflexota bacterium, assembly GCA_903938075.1. Classification (GTDB taxonomy): domain Bacteria; phylum Chloroflexota; class Limnocylindria; order Limnocylindrales; family Limnocylindraceae; genus Limnocylindrus. The sequence continues at coordinate 162 of CAJABS010000006.1, forward strand.
TGATGGTGGCGTGCTCAATGTGATAGCCGGAGAGGCGCTCTGCGGCGTCGACGGCGGCACGAATGGCGGCCCCCGTCTTCTCGATGTCGGTCACGACGCCCTTGCGCATCCCCTGGTTCGGGTAGGTCCCCTTACCAATCACGCTGATGGAGCCGTTCTCGCCACCGATGTGCGCAATGGCGCACGAAACCTTCGAGGTTCCGATATCGATCGCGGCGATTGTTGTGTAGCGCTCTTCTGCCATTTAGTACTTCCCTCCACACTGTGCGCTCATCTTGCGCATCATACCCCTGCTCACCCGAACGCCACTCCCTATCTGCACCATCACGGACTCACCGTGGGGGCTGAAGGGCTTGGCGATGGATCAGAGGGGGCTGGGCTGGCGCTCGGGCTTGGGCTGGGGCTCACGGAGGGTGGTGGCGGTCGTACCCCCTTCGCCGTGTAGGTGCCAGCCTGGTCGTCGGCGAGGATCACCCAGCCGATGCTGGTCTCTCGCCCCGCGAGCAGGCTACGTAGCAGTCGAACCTGGCCGGGAATCATGCTGGTTGGGCGGATCGTGGCGGAGTAGATACCGAAGACGGCGAACCACTCAATCGATGGCCCGGTCGCTTCCACAACAAACCCGAAGTCGCTGAGGAGGCGGAGGGTCAGGCTTGTGGCGCTGGTACCGAGGTCTTCTGTGCTCAAGGAGGCGAGGCGTGTCGCAACGTCAAGCTCTGTCGGAGTCAACTGCTTGTCGGTAAGGAGCGGACTTGGCATGCGATCGTCAAAGAGCAGAGGGGCCGCCGCGAACGCGGCCGCCGCTGTTGACGCGAGGTTGAGTGTGGCGGTGTCGCCGAGCAGTTCGCCGCTCTCAGTCACGGCGTAGACCCGATCGCCAATCTGCCAGCGCAACAGAAGTGTCTTCTCGCGCACCCGAATCTGGATTCCATCTGGCAGCCCAGCGCTCACCCGCACGGTGGCTACGAGCGGCAGTGCCGCAACCGCCTCCTCTGCGGCACGGAGGTTCACCCCAAGCAGGCTGCTGCCAATTGGGATGTTGGCGGCCGCAATCACCGCTTCGGGATCGAGGAGAAGGGTGCCGACCACTGAGACTTGTCCAACCGTTGTGAGGTTGGCGCGCGCCGCCACCGGAGGCAAAACGAAGGCGGCAAGTAGCAGAACGACAAGTGCAAGGCGGCGGAGCCGAGCAGCAACTCCAGGAGTGAGCCGAGCGCCGCGCTCCGACGGCGCTCCTGAGTGTTCGTTCGGGCGCCGATTCGTTGCCCCACCGACGGGCGCTACCCCAGCACGACGTCGACTCCCGCCAAGGCCGGGGCGCACGCCAAGCGGCGCCTCACCCGGGGCGAATGGTCGGGCGCCCGCGCCGCGATGCTGCCCTCGACCCCCGGCTGCAGGCTTGCGGTTGCTCATTGGGCGCTCCGTGGTGCGGGCCGCGCCGCCGCAGCAGCAACTAGTTCTACACACAGATCCGCGAAGCTCAATCCGCCCGACATCACGAGTGCAGGGAAGAGTGAGATCGGCGTGAAGCCAGGGAACGTATTCACCTCTGAGAGATACCAACGGTCCGCACGGTCGCCACTCCGCGCCATCAAGAAATCCATACGCGAGAGGCCGCGACTTCCAGCTGCAGCGAAGAGCGCAACGGCGGCGGCGCGGATCTCATCGGCGATGGGTCCTGGTAGATCGCTTGACGTTGTCGTTCGCGAAATTCCTGGTGCGTACTTGGCGTCGTAATCGTAGAACTCGCGCCCAGGGAAGACCTCGCCCGGCCCAAACGCCTGAACCGTACCGTCTGTGCGCTCTAGTACCGCAACCTCTAGTTCGCGAGCGCGCTCGAGGTACGGCTCAAGCATTGCGCGGTCGCCGAAGCGCAGCGCCTCCTCGACGGCATCCGCCCACTCGTCTGACGTGTGCGCGATCTTCATGCCGATTGAGGAGCCATGTGCGGCAGGCTTGCCGATCAGCGCTCCAGTTGCTGTGTGTTCGTTGGCAAATGCCGCGATGGACTCGAGCACGCGCTCCCGGTCGCGTGACCACTCCCCCTGCGTCACAACAAGCTCAGGGAGTGTCGCTACTCCATGTTCGCGTGCGAGCGCTTTGAAGGCTGGCTTGTCCATGCCGAGGGCTGCAGCTGCAGGGGTATCACCAACGTAGTTCAGCCCAGCGGCCGCGGCGGCTGCGGCGATCGTGCCGTCTTCGTCGCCAGGGCCATGGAGTGCGGGGATCACGATCGTTGCTGGGGCTGATGCGGCAACGCTGCGGAGATACGCATCTAGCGCCATCGGCTGTGCGCCAAGGAGCACTGGCGCGGTGAGATCCGTGTACGCACGGCCAGGGAGATCACCGCGGCGGTGTGTCGCTGGCAGCGGTCGGAGCGAGCCATCTCGTGCGATGTGCGCCTGGGTAACGTGCAGCCCTGCATCGAGCAGTGCGGCGGCAATCGCGGTGCCAGAGATCACGGAGACGTCTGACTCCGCGCTTCGACCACCGAAGAGGACCAGGACTGGGGGGAGAAGTCCCTGCTCGCTCACGCAGCGAACTCCCCAATGAAGGCGATCTCCGTTGCGAGTGTGATTCCGCGCTGCGCCTGGACCGCATCACGGCAGGCGTCATGGAGTGCGCGAATATCCGCTGCAGTCGCTCCCCCACGATTCAGGATCCAGTTGGCATGCATCTCAGAGACCTCCGCGCCACCGATGCGCACCCCCTTCATCCCCACCGCCTCAATGAGTGCACCAGCGCTCAGGTCGCCTGGCGGATTACGGAAGACGCTGCCGGCGCTCGGAATGCCGAGTGGCTGATGCTCGCGACGCCAGCGACGGATCTCCTCAAGCTGTGACTTGATCTCGGCTGGCTCGCCTGGGGTCAACCGAACCGTTGCCCCGAGGATCACCTCGCTCTCCCCTTCTGGGCGCTTGAATCGCGACTCGCGGTAGCTGAACGCCGCCTCAGCGACAGGGATCTCAATCTCGGAGCCGTCCGCGCGGAGAAGTGTGACGGAGGTGGTGATCGCCGCCATCTCGCCGCCATGGGCACCCGCATTCGCCCAGATCGCACCGCCGATGTTCCCCGGAATAGCGAGGGCGAACTCCAGCCCAGTAAGTCCGGCCTCCGCGGCGATCGTCGATGCCTTCGCCATGGGGACGCCCGAATCAAATGAGATCGTGCCCGCCGTCTGGTTGACGTCGTATCCCGCGCTGCGGTTGAGCGCCACGATGCCGCGAATGCCAGCGTCGCCGACGACCACATTGCTGCCGCGCCCAAGGATGCGCAGTGGCCAGCCGCGTGCGGCTGCAAGGCGAACGAGTCCGCGCAGGGCGAAGCGATCGCGAATGGTGACAAGTAGATCAGCGGGTCCACCGACGCGCATCGTGGTGTGTTCGGCAAGCGGCTCGTTCCGCAGCACCTTCAGACTGAGTCGGCGCTCCAGTTCACGTGCCGCGACCTCAGCATCGGCCCACGGGTGGTTGATGCGCACGTCGCTCATGCCCGTCCGCCGAGTTGCAGCAGCGTGCGGGCGATCACCGCGGCGGCATCAGGGTGAGCCAGCGTCGTTGCGGCGCGCGCCGCCACAGCGCGCTGTGCTGGCGTTGCATAGGTTGCTACTGCCGCGAGGAGGCGCTCCGGAGTGAGATCTTCATCGTTGATCAGGGTGGCGGCTCCCGCAGCTGCTGCAGCCTCCGCATTCGCGCGCTGATGACCGCCTGCAAATGGATACGGCACGATGATGGCGGGGAGCCCAGCGGCGGCA
>CAJABS010000007.1 GCA_903938075.1 uncultured Chloroflexota bacterium
AGGCTGAGGTGTTGAACGTTATCGGTGACGTCAAGGGGAAGCGCGTCGTTATCGTCGACGACGAGATCGACACGGCTGGAACGCTGACGGAGATTGTGCGAGCGATTGAGAAGGCGGGAGCAATTGAAGTAACCGCGTGTGCAACACACGGCGTCTTCTCTGGTCCAGCAATTGAGCGCATCGAAAACTGCAACGTGCGCGAAGTGGTGGTGACCGACTCCATTCCGCTGCCAGTCGGTGCAAAGAGCACGAAGATCAAGCGCCTCTCCTCTGCCCCGCTCTTCGGTGAGGCGATTCGACGCATTCACCTCGGTGAATCAGTTGGTGCGCTCTTCGGTAAAGAGTCGGCAACTGCGGAAGAGATGCTCTTCTGGGATGAGCACCAAACCGGACCAGTCTCTACCGCTCCATCGAGCGAGAAGCGAACACGACGATGACCCTCAAGCTGCATGGCCCGGACGAGCGTGGCGCAATTGTCGCGCGCGTTCCTGAAAAAGGCGCTGACTGGCGCGCATCGCTGCGCAGCCCGCGATGGAACGTTGCGCCGATGAAGAATCCTGAAATGAATCCGACCAGCAGGCCGGTAAGTGCCCTCTTCTGGGTTGTGCTCGCCGCGCTTACCTTCGGCATCCTGGTGATCGGATACTCCGCCGGATTCTGGCGCTAGGCCTCCGCCAGCGATGGTCTTTGGTTTTCTCTCCCGACTTGTAGATTCAAACGACCGCGAGCTCGGTCGACTCAAGCCGATCCTTGACGCCGTCAACGCACGTGCCAATGAGATCGAGGCGGCGAGCGACAGTGAGATTCGTGCGCGCATTGATGCGATCTCCGCGGTGCTGCGCACCCTAGAGGGCGACGCACTCAAGGCGGCGCTCGACAAGGAGCTGCCAGAGATCCTCGCGGCTGCGCGTGAAGCATCGCGCCGCACCACTGGTATGCGCCCGTACGACGAGCAGATTCTTGGCGCCATCGTGCTGCATCAAGGAAAGATCGCGGAGATGCGCACCGGTGAAGGAAAGACGCTCGTAGGGCCGCTCGGTGCCACCGTCAATGCTGTTGGTGGCCGCGGCGTACACGTGGTGACCGTCAACGACTACCTCGCCCGTCGCGACGCGCGCTGGATGGGTCCGATCTTCGCCTTCATGGGGCTCTCCATTGGCGTGATCGCGCACGATAGTTCGTACCTATTTGATCCCGAATATCACAGCAGCGACGAGCAGACCGCCAAGCTTCGCCCCGTCACCCGACGCGAGGCGTACGCGGCGGATGTGACCTACGGCACGAATAATGAGTTCGGATTCGACTACCTGCGCGACAACATGGTCACCGAGCTTGAGCAGCGCGTACAGCGTGGACACGCCTTCGCCATCGTCGACGAGGTTGACAACATCCTGATCGACGAGGCTCGAACGCCGCTCATCATTAGCGGCCAGGCGGCAGAGTCACAGAATCTCTATGCCACCTTCTCCAAGCTCGTGCCGCGCCTGCGCGCGCGCGAGGCTGGTGCAGAGGGTGGCGGCGACTACTTCCTCGACGAGAAGGAGAAGGCGGTCTCGCCAACTGAAGAGGGCGTCGCTCGCGTTGAGCAGATGCTCGGCATCGAGAACCTCTACAGCGGCGATCCGCTCATGGCTCGACACTTTGAATCGGCGCTCCGTGCACATGCGCTCTTCAAGCGCGATCGCGACTACATCGTTGAAGAGGGTGAGATCGTAATCGTCGATGAGTTCACCGGCCGCAAGATGCCAGGGCGACGCTGGTCTGAGGGCCTTCATCAGGCCATCGAAGCGAAAGAGGGGCTCCACGTTCAGCGCGAATCCGTGACCCTCGCGACGATCACCTTCCAGAACTACTTCCGTCTCTACGGCAAGCTCGCCGGCATGACCGGTACCGCCATGACCGAAGCAGAAGAGTTCAGCAAGATCTACAACCTCGAAGTTACGGCGATCCCAACGCACCGACCAATGGTGCGCAACGACGAGCCCGATCTTGTCTATCGCACGGAGCGCGCCAAGGATGGTGCCATCGTGGAGCACATCAAAGAGCGACGTGCCGCAGGCCAGCCAGTGCTCGTCGGCACCACATCGGTGGAACGATCGGAACATCTCGCGACGCTTCTGAAGCGTGAAGGGATCCCCCACAACGTCTTGAACGCCAAGCAGCACGAGCGCGAAGCGCCCGTTGTTGCACAGGCGGGTCGCAGTGGTGCAGTAACGATCGCCACCAACATGGCTGGTCGCGGTACCGACATCGTGCTCGGCGGCAATCCCGCTGGGCTCGCATCGGAAGCACTGCGCGTGCGCGGACTCAACCCCGCCGAAGTTGACGCCGCAACGTATGCTGAAGCGCTCGCGGAGGCGGAGCGCTCTTGCGCCACCGATCGCGAGATCGTTCTCGCCGCGGGCGGTCTGCGCATTGTTGGTACCGAGCGACACGATTCACGCCGCATCGATAACCAGCTCCGTGGTCGTGCCGGTCGCCAAGGTGACCCGGGTTCGTCGCGCTTCTACCTCTCACTCGAAGACGACCTGATGAAGCGCTTCGCAGGGGAGCGCGTGATCGGCTTGATGGATCGCCTCGGCTTTGATGAGTCGCAAGCGCTTGAGTCATCGATGGTCAGTCGCACGATTGAAGGGGCGCAGACGCGCGTTGAGGGGTACAACTTCGACATTCGTAAGCGCGTCGTTGAGTTTGACGACGTGATCAACAAGCAGCGCGCCACCGTGTATGGCGAGCGCAACCGTGTGTTGCATGGCGACGACCTCAATCTCACCGTTGAGGATGCACTCCGCGCAGAGGCGCGCTCCATCGTGATGACGCACTGCCCTCCTGGTCTTCCGAATGATTGGAATTTGGAGGCGCTGAAGGGCGACCTAAAACGTGCCGGCATTGAACCACCTGCAGGTCTCGACACCATTGTTGAAGATGCAATCCTGGTTGATGCGATTGAGGTTGCAGCACTGGAGGCGCTGAACAAGAAGGCGACCGAGTTCGGTCCAGAGATCTGGCCGCGCGTGTTGCGCGCCGTGATCTTGCGCAGCATCGACCAGCTCTGGGTAGAACATCTCACTGAGGTTGATGATCTTCGTCGTGGCATCGGGCTGCGCGGGTATGCCCAAGAGGACCCACTCAATGCCTTCAAGCGCGAGGCGTTCAA
>CAJABS010000008.1 GCA_903938075.1 uncultured Chloroflexota bacterium
GATTCAAGCAGGTGGCGGATAGCGCCAAGATCGATCGCGCCGTAGCGGCGCTTAACCAGCACGGCTTCTCCGCGACGGTCGTTGCCAATGGCGCTGCCGCCAAGGATGCAGTGCTCGCGCTGATTCCTGCCGGCTCGGAGGTCTTCACCTTCACCTCGGCAACGCTCGACACCGTTGGCCTCACCGAGGCGCTGAACGCCGCTCCGTACAAGAGCCTGCGCGACAAGATGTACGGCCTTGACCGCAACACGCAGAGCGCCGAGATGCGCGCCATCGGTTCGGCTCCAGCATTTGCCGTTGGCAGCGTGCACGCCATTACCGAAACGGGTGAGCTGATGTTGGCCTCCGCAACCGGCTCACAGCTTCCGGCGTATGCCTACGGTGCAGGCCACGTGGTCTTCGTCGTTGGTGCACAGAAGATCGTGAAGGATCTTGCCGAGGCAACGGAGCGCATCGCTACGTACACCCTGCCACTAGAGGATGTTCGCGCACAGGCCGCCTACGGCGTAAACAGTGCAATCAACAAGACACTGACCCTTCATGGCGAGTTCCCAGGTCGCATTGACGTGGTGATCGTTGCTGAAGAGCTCGGCTTCTAGTGCTGGCCGCAGTCAATCGCGGCGCAGCACTTGCCGCAATCGGCAATCTTGCGCTGTGGATCGTGGCCTCGATCGTCGGTATCGTTCCGCCTCTTGGTGAAACGATACCGACCGTTGCTGGCGTTGCGTTTGCGTCTGCCGGCGGCGTTGCTGCGGCTGGCCTGGTGGCGCGCATCTTTGTCGGCACATGGCGCCGATACATGTGGGATCGCGCTGCACTCGTCGTCTTGCTGATGTCGTTCGGCTCGCCGCTCGGCTTGGCCCTGGGAGTGATCCCGGTATCGCCGATTGATCCAACTAATGAGTTGCTGATTTCGTTCAAGGAGGGGATCGCCCTGATCTATGCCGTGATGCACGTCACGACGTACCTCGCGGTGCAGCGCACCGTTGCCAAGGAGTTCAGCGCGTAAGTTCACTTCAGAAGTGGGGCTGACCCGCTTGGGGTGATCCATCGCACTATCAACGGCGCTCCGCTACGCTGCTGGGCATGAGCTTTGATCCACTCGGTCCACTGCACGCGCAACCGCGACTGGTCACCTTCATGACCGACTTCGGCCTGCGCGACCCCTCCGCCGGGGTTCTCTCTGGCGTGGTCCTCGGCATTGCCCCAGATGCACGAACTCTTGATCTCACGCATGCGATTCCGCCGTATGACGTTGAGGCGGGGGCTGAGGCGCTCGTCGAGTCGCTCATCCACCTGCCGGTTGGCGCGCATGTGGCGGTGGTGGATCCGGGCGTGGGCACCCAGCGCCGGCCGATCGCTATTCGCTGTGGGCGCGGTGACGCCCTGATTGGCCCAGACAACGGACTTCTGCTGCCGGCAGCTGCTGCACTTGGTGGCGCCGTGGCGGCAGTGATCCTTGATGACGAGCGCTGGTGGGGCCCGCGCCGTTCACACACCTTCCACGGTCGAGACCTGTTCGCGCCCGTCGCTGCGCACCTAGCTGCGGGAGTCCCCTTCGGCGACCTCGGCACCCCGATCGACCCCGCAGATCTAGTTCCTGCGACCAAGCTGCCGATTGAGATCGGCGACGGAGTGCTGCACACCTCGGTTCGCATCGTGGATGGCTTCGGAACGCTGGTGCTGACAGGCGACCGCGAGGCGATTGAATCGTCTATTGGCCCCCTAACCACCGGAGAGCCGCTCAAGATCAAGGTGGGCGACCAAACCGTGACAACCGTCTGGGCGAACCGCTTCGGGGATGTGCCCGAGCATGAGCCGCTCTGCTACATCGATTCCACTGGGCGTCTCGCCCTGGCGGTCAACCGCGGCAGTGCCGCTGACCGATATGGTGCGGTTCGCCGAACTCTGGTGGTCATTACTCGCGCATAGCCCGGTTCCCAGCGAGCACCCCCCTGCTATCCTTCCGCTCGTGGGGGCACAACGTCGACGGCGCGCCGCGCGCCGATCACCGCCCCACCGTCGCACTGACGCTGTGTCAGATCGTCGCCAATAGCGGCTGTACAGGAGGTATGGATATGAGCACAACGCGCTCACGCATCGCAATCGGCCAGACCACACGTATGGCGGTCGTGGTCATGGCGATGGCGATGTTCTTTGCCGCCTGTGGCGGCTCCGCAGCTTCACCATCAGCATCTGTTGACGCTTCATGCGCAAAAGACAAGTTGGCACTGAAGACCGCAGGGAAGCTCACCCTCTCCACCGACAACCCGGCGTATAGCCCGTGGTTCCAGGGTGGTAACGAGGGCGCCACAGTGTGGACCGGTGATTACAACAATGATCCAGTAAAGGGTCAGGGCTATGAGGGTGCAGTGGCGTACGCCGTTGCCGCCAAGCTCGGATTCACTGCTGATGAGGTTGTATGGGTTCACACCATCTTTGATCAGTCATTTGCCCCAGGGGTAAAGAGCTTCGACCTCTACTTGGCTCAGGTCTCGATCAAGCCAGCACGTGCTGAGGCCATTGACTTCAGCACCGGCTATTACGACGTTGCCCAGGGTGTGGTGACGATTGAGGGTTCGCCAATCGCAGGTGCAACGAGCATTGCCGATCTCAAGACGGCGAAGCTTGGCGCACAGATCGGGACGACGAGCCTCGATGCAATCAACAACATCATCAAGCCAGACACTGAAGTCGCCGTGTTCAACACGAACGACGAGGCAGTCGCTGCGCTGAGTGGCGGTTTGATTGACGGCATCGTAACCGACACTCCGACAGCCTGGTACATGAGCAGTGTGCAGCTGTCTGATGGCATCCTGATCGGGCAGCTTCCTTCGTCTAGCGCGAAACCAGAACAGTTCGGAATCGTGCTCGAGAAGGGTTCAGCCCTCACCGCCTGCGTCTCTGCAGCGGTAGAGGCCCTCCAGTCTGACGGGACGCTAGCAACGCTCCTCACACAGTGGGTGCCAGACCTCGCAAACGCGCCAGTCCTGAAGTAAGCGAATCGCACGATGACGGCGGCGAGGTCAGCCCGTAAGGGAACCCTCGTCGCCGTCATCAGCACACTCGTCGTCGCGACGCTGCTCGCGATCTCCATCGGCTCATCACCGAGCTGGCCACTTGTTCAAAAGGCCTTCTTCGACGGAACCTACTTCTCAACCTCACTCCCCGACGTGATCGGCGCATTCGCCATCAACATCCAGCTCTTCGTACTGGCCGAGATTCTCATCCTGCCGATCGGGCTCCTGATTGCCCTCGCCCGATCCATCACCAGCCCGGCGCTCGCGCCGCTACGCATCTTCGCCACCATCTACACCGATTTCTTCCGCGGTGTGCCGAGCATCTTGCTTATCTATGTACTCGGCTTCGGCGTGCCGGCGTTGCGCCTCCCTGGCGTACCGAGCGAGCCCTTCTTCTGGGCGCTGGTGACGCTGGTGCTGATCTACAGCGCCTACGTCAGCGAGGTCTACCGCGCGGGCATTGAATCGATCCACCCGTCGCAAGAGCGCGCCGCACGGGCGCTCGGCCTGACCCGCTTCCAGGCGCTGCGTTTTGTGGTGCTGCCACAGGCGCTCCGTCGCGTGGTGCCACCGTTGTTGAATGACTTCATTGGCCTCCAGAAGGATACGGCGCTGGTTTCGATTCTCGGTGTCGTTGAAGCCTTCAAGCAGGCGCAGATCCTGAAGTCGGCGAACTTCAACTTCACGCCGCTGATGGTGACCGCGGTGATCTTCTTGGTGATCACGATTCCAATGACACGCCTCGTTGATCGCCTCGCCGCCAAGGATCGCGCGGCGCAGCAGGGAGGCACCCGCTGATGGCCCGCGCAGCAGCGAAGCGAGTGGCGGCACCAGTGCTGGAGCTGCGCGGCGTCTCGAAGCGCTACGGACGCGCGCTGGTGCTCAACAAGATTGACCTCTCGCTCGCCGAGCACGAAGTGGTCTGCCTCATCGGCGCTTCGGGTTCAGGTAAGTCGACGCTGCTCCGCTGCGCCGACCTCCTTGAGCCGATTGATGCCGGCAGCATCACCCTCAGCGGTCGCGCCGTGCACGCCGACGATCGAGATGCCGATACGACACGCCGTCAGCTCGGCATCGTCTTCCAAGGATTCAGTCTCTTCCCGCACCTCACCGCCCTGGAGAACGTCGCCCTCGCGCCGCGTGTGGCACTCGGCCTGACCGCCGCTGCAGCAGAGAAGCGTGCCCGCGCGCTGCTGAAGCAGCTCGGCCTCGCAGCAAAGGCGAACGCCTACCCAGACAGCCTCTCGGGTGGGCAGCAGCAGCGCGTTGCGATTGCACGGGCGTTGGCAACGGAGCCGAAGGTGCTCTTGCTTGACGAGATCACCAGCGCGCTTGATCCAGTCTTGGTTGCCGATGTGCTCGAAGCGTTGCGCGCCTTGGCGAAGAGCGGCGCAACGATGTTGATTGCCACCCATGAGATGGCCTTCGCCGCCGATGTTGCCGACCGCATCTGCTACCTCGAGGGGGGCGAGATCATTGAGCAGGGCTCTCCCGAGAAGATCTTCAAGACGCCACGAGACCCACGCACCCGCGCCTTCTTGAAGCGTGTGCGCTCTGTTGGTGCGAGCGCTCTCCGCTAACTCGCTGCGATACGCCGCCCGTATGTGGGCTGGAATACGCTGACAACATGAGCCGTATGTATCGCGTCAAGATTGCCGGGCGTTGGACCGAGGCGCCGAAGTGGGCGCTCGATCTCCCCTTCGAGGTTCGCCCGATGCGTGGCTTTACTGTTGCCGCCTGGCCGCACTGGCGCCCAACGCTCGAGCTCCTCGCAAAAGCCACCGCACGCGCCAAGCGCAGGCTTGAGTGGGTGCGCATTCACGACCATACGGGCACACGTCGTGAACCGTCGCATCCGTTCGGGTGGGTGATCACTGAAACGGGTGAAATGTTCCTTTGCTCGTACGACAAGGGGACCGCACTGCACGAACTTGCGCATCTCATCAGTGGCGATTCACATGGTGACGCGTGGGCGCGGAAGTGCTTTGAGTTGCATCGCATCTGGCTGCGCGGTGCGGCAATCACGGCGGCGGATCTTGAGGTGACGCGCTACCTCTCTGGGCGGCGTGAATGGAAGCGGCGATTCGGTGAACGGCCACCGAAGCAGCCGGTACCGAAGAGCTCCTGGGTTACCGAGGGTCGGCGGGCGGCGGCAGCAGGGCGGTAAGTCGGCGTACGTAGGCGGCACCAGCCGCCTCCCAGCTGAGACCACCCTGAATCGCTGCGAGGCCAGATGCAGCGCGGTTTGCGCGCTCCGCTGGATCTGACGCTAGTCGTCTGATTACGGCGGCCGCCTCTTCCGCGCTCCCTGAGGTGTAGCGTGCCACCGACGCTTCAGGAACAAGATCGTCAAGCGTCTTGAGACGCGTCCCCAACACCAGCCGGCCGCTCGCCATCCCTTCAAAGACCTTGTTGGAGATCGAGAGGTCGGTGAACTCGTCGAGCCGCGTTGGCGCCAGTGCGATATCGGCACCACGAATGAGCGCTGGCACCGCCTCAAATGGCACACGGCCAAGGAACTCCACCGCATCCGCAACGCCGAGCTCCGTTGCAAGTGCCTGAAGTGCGGGTTCGCGATCACCGCGACCCGCCACAACCAGGTGCACTGGGAGCGGTGCTGGCGCAGCGCGCAGGAGGGCAACGGCGCGAATGATGACGTCTACTTCGTAGATTGGGGTGAGTGCGCCCGTGTACACCAGCCGCAAGGTGCCGTCTGTCATCCAGGTTCGATCGCTGGCGGTTGCAGCCGCGAATCGTTGCGTCTCGGGGACGTTGAGGAGCACCTCCACCGCATCGGCGCGTCGCGGGGCGATCTTGACCAGACGGTCGCGCAGGCGGGGGGCGGTGACAAAGACCCAATCGGCGATGGCGATCGATCGGCGTTCGGCGAACGCGACGAGCGAGACTAGTGCGCGTGCAGCAAAGCGCGTGAGGAGCGATCGCGACGATCGCGCGAAGCGCATACGGAAGAGTTCCGGTGAGGCCTCGTGCAGATCAAGGATGAGGCCGACGCGGTGGCGTCGGCGCAGCGGCACGGCGGCGAAGACGAGCCAGTCTGGAACGCTATTCGCATGGACTACATCAATCGGGCGTTCGCGATCAATGCGAAGCAGCTCGCGCGCTGCCATCACCGCGAAGCGGCCGTATTCAACCACGTAGGTGCTGATCCCCGCCCCCTGGTTTCGCTGGACCGGCTGGCGGTAGAGCTGGGCGCCATCAAGTTCGCCACGAGCAGGATCGCCGTCACGTTGGAGGGAGATGATGCTGACATGCCAGCCGGCGGCAACGGCGGCGCGGGCGGCGCGACGGACGCGCGGATCTTCATCTACGTAGGAGTGCACCACGAGTGCCAGGTGCGGCATGGATCCCCTCACCTTCTGAATATCTCTGGGCGATCGTAGCAGGGGCTTGGCACGCATCAGACACGCAGGCGGGGGGCGAAACCCGTAGACTCTCCCCCTTATGGAACGCCGAAAGATCTTGCTCGACGCTGACGTGGGGATCGATGACGCGATCGCCATGCTCCACCTTGCTGGGCGCAGCGACGTTGAGCTGCTCGCCGTTGGCAGCGTGCACGGCAACATCCCGTCGGACCTTGCCGCGGTCAATGCCCGCCGCCTCCTCGAACTCTGTGGTCTTGACGATGTTCCCGTCGCCTACGGCGCACGCCGACCCATGGCGCAGCCGCTGGCAACCGCCGAGTGGGTGCATGGCGAGGATGGTCTCGGCAATACCAACCAGCCCGCACCGAAGCGCGGACCCGTTGCTGAAGATGCGGTTTCGCAGATCTTGCGCCTCACCCGCGAGATGCCCGGAGAGATTGACCTGCTCGCCGTTGGCCCACTCACCAATCTCGGACTCGCCCTCTGCCTTGACCCAGAACTCGCGGGGCGTGTGCGCTCTGTGGTGGTGATGGGCGGAGCGATTGCCCATGAAGGGAACTCATCCGCAACAGCTGAGGCGAACATTTGGCACGACCCAGAAGCCGCCAACCTCGTCTTCGGTGCAGAGTGGCCGGTGACCATGGTTGGCCTGGATGTGACCCAGGTCACGCGCTTACGCACCAAGGAGCTGGAGGCCATTGAGGCGATCGGCTCGGTGCGCTCGAAGTTCGCCCTCAAGGTGTTGAGCCACTATCTCGATGTCTATCAGCGAACGTTCGGCACGCGCGAGTGCCCACTGCATGATCCGCTCGCTGCGGGCATCGTCGCCGACCCTACCTACATGACCGAGTGGCTCGATCGCGCGGTAGAGGTGAACACCACAGGCCCAACGCGCGGCGCAACAATCATCGACCGACGTGCCTGGATGGCTCCCGCTGCAGACGCCCGCGAGACACGAGAGCGCAACGGCGGCAAAGATGCCACGCCGCCCCTCGTTCGCGTCCCTATGAAGGTGGATGGTCCGCGCTTCGTCGCTGACCTGATCGGCTCGCTCAAGTAGGAGCCCCGCGCGGCGCAACCGTGCCACGCTGCTGGCACGCACACCTGCCACACTAAGAACATGAAGAGGACTCAGCGCACCCCTTGGCTTGCGGCCTCAGTACTGGTCGCCCTGATCGTCAGTTCCATTGCCGCACCGCGAACATTTGGCTGGGGTGCTGGGCTGGTCGCCGCAGCCGACGAAGAGCTGATCGACGGAGAACCGATCGCCGACGAGAGTGCCGATCCGGACGAGAGCGTGTCGCCAGATGAGAGTCTCGACCCTGATGCCTCCGCTCCTAGTGAGGAAGAGCCAGAGCCTGACCCGGGACAAGATCCGGGAGAGGAGATTGACCCTGACGCCACGGACGGCGAGGGTGGCGAAGAGGGCGATGTTGAAGCGTCGCCAAGTGATGAGCCGGCCGCGCCAACACCACCAGCGCTGACACTGGGCGATCTGCTTGCCGCCGCCACCGCGAGTACACCCTTTGATGCCGACCTCGCGCTGCAGATCCTGCAGGACTATGCGCCGTCGGGTGCCCGTGCGATTGAAGTCGCTGATCGACAAACCTTCCGCAACGCACGCACCTACACAATCCGCGAAGTGCGTAGCTGGTCGCGACTTCCACAGCTCGGCACGTCGAGCGCAACGGTATGGATGCGATTCGTTGGCGGCTCAGAGCGAACGCCGTTCGCCGTTGCCGCTGGGCGAGATCGCACCGATCCACGCATCAGTAGCGTGCGTGTCCGTGAAGGGCGTGCATCTCGTGGAAACCCGCCACCGTACCTTCTAACAGCTGCTGGAACCGACTCGGGCACCGGCACCGTTGCTATCGAGGTGCGTGTTGGCTCCGAGAAGCCGCTTCGGTTCGCCGCCGGCGATGAGATTGAAATCGGCCCGTTCATGAAGACTACGGGTGGGAAGGTCGTCTTGTTGATGCGCGGAGTCACCGTTGAGGTGCGCCTGATTGATGCAGCTGGGAACGAGAGTTCCTGGCGCCGTGTGCGCCTCCCCTAGCTAGAGGATCGCCCGCCACCGCGTTGCCGCGTACGCCGTGGCGATCAGCGCCAACCCGCCTGCAACGATCAGCGCGCCTGGTGCTCCAATCAGCGAAACCACCGCGCCCGTCCCAAGCCCCCCAATTGGCGTTGAGCCAGCGAAAACCGTCGTATACACGCTCATCACTCGACCGCGCAGTGCTGGCGGCGTAGAGGTCTGAATCGATGCATTGGCAGTGGCCGCCATGGCAATCGCGCCGAAGCCTGCACCGAAGAGCGCGATCCCGGTAACGAGTGCCGCCCACGGCGCTCCGCTCCCACTCACAACACCGGCCACGATGGAAAGAACGCCGAGCGCTGCTGCGCCACCAATGATCACGGCGGTACGTGGTTGGCGCAGCATGGCAACCGCGAGTGCGCCACTCAGCGACCCAAACCCAATCGCGGCCATCAGGAGCCCGAGGCCTGGCGCGCCGATCTCCAACACGCTGCGCGCGAGGATCGGGATGATCACGTTGAAGTTCATCGCCACACCAGAGACCACGCCGATGACAAACACGCAGAGGGCAATGAGTGGCGTGCGCGTCACAAATCGAACCCCCTCGGCGAGGCTGATGAGCACGTCGGCGACCGTTCGTGGACGAGGGGTGCGCGGTGCGGGGCGTAGCTCATCAGCACGCATGAAGAGGAGAGCCAAGAGCACGGCAAGGAAGCTGGCGCCATTCACTGCAAAGCAGCCGGCCACACCGATCACACCAATGAGTACGCCGCCGATTGCTGGGCCAATCACGCGTGCGCCGTTAAACATTGCTGAGTTCATTGCAACAGCCCGACCGACCTCATCTTCGGGAACCATCTCGCTGAAGAACGACTGACGAACAGGCATGTCGATGGCATTCACGACACCAAGCAAGACGGCCATGAGGATCAGCAGTGGCAGCGTCATGAGCCCCGTAGCGACGAGGGCCGCTTGTAATAGTGCGAGCACCATCAGGCTGACTTGGGTTCCCATTAGAGCGCGGTGCTTGGGGAGCGCATCGGCAAGTACGCCGCCAAAGAGTCCGAGGATCATCACCGGCGTGAACTGCGCGGCGGCAACGATGCCGAGCCATGCCGGCTCATTCGTGAGCTCGGTGATGTACCAGGCCTGCGCAATTGACTGCATCCAGGTGCCTGCCAGCGAAACAAGTTGCCCGAACCAGAAGAGGCGGTAGTTGCGATGGCGGAACGGACCACGCCAGACTGGGGCGATGCGAGACCGAGTTCGTGTTGTTGGCATGCCTAGAGGCTACACCTGCGCGGAGCTACTCCTCGCTCGAGGGAGCGGGATGAACTAGCGGCGCTTGCTCTTTGCGGCTCGCTTCACCGTTCTTGGGCTTACTGGCGCCTCATCACGGCGAATGGCGGCAACGGCGGCCACGACAGGTAGGGCGAAGACCGCCCCAAGGACGCCGCCGACGAGCCCGCCAATGCTGCCCGCAACGAAGACGGTGGTTCCCGAGAGGCGCAGCACACCGTTCATGAGACGTGGTGCGAGCTGCGTGGCACAGAGGAGCCAGCCAACGATGATCACCACCGAGCCAGGGAGAACGTAGGGGCCAGCGGCGAGAATCGAGAGCGCGAGTGGCGGCAGCACCGCAGCACCCTGTCCAATTGAGGGGATCGCCATGACGATGCCGCCTAGCACGGCGGCCAACAGACCATCGGCTCCGGCAATCGTGGCGCCAACGAATACGACTAGGCCATAAACAAACCCGAGTGCAACGTGTCGCCCAATAAACCGGGCGATGATCTCTTCAAGAATCTTTCGTGAGCGCTGTGCACTACGAACTCGCCCGCGCGTTGCAAGCTGATCAACCGAGTCGAGGTGTGCAGGATTTGCCGAGAGGATAATGCCGATGCCAATCGCGAGAATGAGCGGGCCAAGCGCGCCAATCGCGCCTGCTGCGATCGCTGCAATGTTTGATTGCACCGAAGCCGCCACGTCACGGATGGCGAGGATCACCGTAGTTGCCAGCGGTACGAGATCTACATCAAGTCCGACAGAGGCGAGGAGGGCACTCAGTCGCTCGACCATCACGCCGACCTCTGCCGACGTTGGCTCTGGTCCGGCGATGATCCCGCCCAGCGATTGCGCGAAGGCAATCGCAAGTTCAATCGCAATGACGATGACTGGAACCGCACCCGCGATCCAGACGAGGAGCGCTGCGCGTGTGCGCGTCCAGCCGCGTGCCACGAGTCGGTCGATTGGCGCATCAGCCAGCGCCGCCAGCAGCCACCCGCCGGCGAGTGCGTAGAGGAGCGGGCCTTGGGCTGAGATGAAGGTGGTGACAACGCCGAGCCCCGCCATGATGGCGACGAGGGCGAGGCTTGCGAGTGTGGCCCACGCGATCAAGCGAATCGACTGTGGCCACTCTTCGCTGCGGAGAGGATTGGGCAGATTCATGGGTTGATCTTAGTCCAGCGGGTGCGCGAGGTAGCTACTCCCTCTCAACTACACTCTTCCTATGTTGCCGCCGACCAAGCCCCAGTCCCGTACCCCACTCGACCGCATGCCCTTTCGGCATATCGGCTCAACGATCCTGCTTGCCACCTCGTTCATCCTCGCTGCGGGGGCACTCGTCACCTGGTCTATTGATCAGCAGATTGGACCCTGGGCCCCGAATGGGGTGGTCGTCGTCACTGAGGACCCGTCGACTGAGCCGAGTGATAGCGCTTCACCCAGCCCTGTGGTTGAACCCTCCGACCCCTCTGAGCGCTCACGTACTACGCCGCCACCGCTTCCGCCAGTGGACCCGAGCCTGCTCGTCCCGTCAGTTGCCGGCGACCCTGTGCGCGTCTTGGTGAGCGGCGTCTGGATTAACCTCCCCGTTGTTCGTCCGCCGCTCGAGGGAGATGGTTCCCCACGCTTCCCATGGTGCCGCGTCGCTGAATGGATGCCGAACAAGGGGAAGCCCGACGGAAAAACCGGAATCCTCTTTATCTATGCACATGGTCGTTACTGGGAGTTCGGCGGCCTTCTCGATAAGTCGCCGAAGCAGATGATTGGACAAATCATTGAGGTGGACCTGATGCCGAAGGTTGCTGGCCAGCCACTGAAGCGGCTGCGCTATCGCGTAACCGAAGTCCGAAAGGGCCTCACCTCGTGGGCTGAGATTAGCGATGTGCCGAACGGGCGTGTGGTGTTGCAAACGTCAGAGACGGATCGCAGCGACGGCACCAAGATGGTCGTGATCGGAAAGTATCTCGACACCACCACCTCAACGCGACCGATGCCAGTAGCAAAGCCACAAATCTGCGAATAGCCTGATGCAGGGGAACGGAAGCGCAGCGGAATTTCGCTCAGATATTGAGGGCCTCCGCGGCATCTCCATTCTGCTCGTGCTCCTCTTTCACGCAGGTCTCCCCTGGACGCCAGGTGGATTCATTGGTGTTGATGTCTTCTTTGTGATTAGCGGCTTCCTCATCACAGGAAAGCTCTGGCGGGAATCGCACGCGGCTGGCGGACTAAACATCACCAGGTTCTACGCCTGGAGAATTCGTCGACTCTTGCCAGCGGCACTAGTTTCCGTGGCGCTGATCACGCTGATTGGTCTCCTTGTTGCTGCACCGCTCAATCGCAGCGAGATGGCTGCCGATGGCGCCGCGTCCGCACTCTCCCTTGCAAACATGCGCTTCATCGGATCGGTGGACTACTTTGCGCCGACCGCAAGCCCATCGCCGTTCTTACACTTCTGGTCGCTCAGTGTTGAGGAGCAGTTCTATCTGGTCTGGCCAGCGCTCATCCTGTTTCTCACCTGGCGCGGTGGTGGGCGGCGACGCGTCGTTGTTGCCCTGCTTGTTGCAGTGCTCGCCTCGTTTGCCCTGAGCCTCTGGTTGACCGACGCCTCGCCGGCACGAGCCTTCTACCTGCTCCCAACACGCGTCTGGCAGCTTGGCGCGGGTGGGCTCCTGGCACTCCTCCTCGTTGCGGGTACGTCGCGCCGCGCCGGGCTCATCGCATGGCTTGGCCTCGTCGCCATTCTTTTCGCCAGCGTGGTGCTCACTCCTGAGATGCCGTATCCGGGACTCGCAGGTTTACTCCCCACACTCGGCGCAGTTGCCCTGCTCTATGGCGGTGCTGCCCCAAGCGGCCCACTCCGTGCGCTGACGTCGGCGCCGCTTCGGTTCCTTGGCAAGATCAGCTACTCGCTCTACCTGTGGCATTGGCCACTCCTGGTGCTCCCCGTGCTCTGGCTTGAGCGCGCCCTCTCACCCATCGAGGTGGCTGCCGCGGTTGCCGCTTCGATCGCCGTCGCCTGGCTCAGCTGGCGCTTCGTTGAGCAGCCATTCAGGTACGGCGCTGCGTCACGCAGTGCAACGTCGTGGAGTGCCATCCGCATCGGCGTCGCAGGGATCCTCGTGGTGACCCTCTTCACCCAAGGTTTCTCGGCGGGACTCGCAGCAGCGAGCAGCACGCCACAAGTGTCCCCAACACCGTCCGTCTCACCATCAGGCTCACCAGCAACTTCACCAGCACCGAGTGACGGGCCGATCGCACTACCGGCAGATCTCACCCCTTCACTGGCCGCGGCTCGTGATGACGAAGAGCGGTTGCGTGGCGACGGTTGTCTCGCATTTGAACGCGTGACGACGCCGCCAAACTGCGTGTACGGCGTCAAAGGATCAGCGATTACGATCGCCCTCGTTGGCGACTCACACGCCTCTCACTGGTTCCCAGCGATTGAAGCGATCGCCCTTGAGCGCGGCTGGAGGCTGGTGACTTTCGTCAAGGTGTCCTGCTCATTCACAACCCTCGCGCAGCGCAACCTGGCGCTCAAGCGTGCCTACCGTGAGTGCACCACATTTAATGAGGCGACGGTCGCTCGCCTCAATCAACTCAAGCCGGCGCTCACCATCATCGTGAATCGCCGCACCTTCCGCCCAATCAACGAGGGCATCACACCTGCGTTGGCTGGAGCCGCACTCGGTGAGATGGTCGCCCGACTCCCGGGAGCAACGGCGATTCTGGTCGATACGCCCGATCCTGGCCGCGATGTACCCGCCTGCCTCTCAAAGCACCCGAGCGACATTCGCGCCTGCCTCTTCACACAAGACGACGCAGATAATCGTGAGATCGGCGTGGCGGAGCGTGTGGCGGCCGAGGTTTCAGGGGCGCAGCTCATTGATCTCACTCGCAGCATTTGTGCGGCATGGCCCTGCTCGCCAGTTGCCAAGAACATGCTGATCTATCGCGATGAGGATCACATGACAGAGACGTTCTCGCGAAGCCTTGCCGCTCCACTCGGGGTAGAGATCGCGAAACTGCTGCCGCGCTAGCGCTGCGCTCGCTCCGCGGCGTAGAGCATGATCGCGGAGGCCACCGCAAGGTTGAGACTCTCTGCGGTTCCAAGCATCGGAATCAGTGCGGCACTGGCACAGGCGCTGCGCAGGTTGGCACTCAGGCCATCAGCCTCGGTGCCGATCACGATCAGCGTTGGTGATGCATATGGGAGCTCGCTGTAATCGGAGGCCCCGTCGAGTGCTGTCGCGACTGTGCTCCCCGGCCAGCGCTTGAGCAGTGTGACCGCCTCTTCGTGTGTGGCGCGATAGATCGGCACGGTAAAGATCGAGCCCATCGTGGCGCGCACCGTTTCAATGGAGTACGGGTCACACGTGTTGCCAACGAGAATCACGCCGCCAGCGGCACAGGCGTCAGCGCTGCGAATGGCGCTTCCAAGATTCCCAGGATCGCGCGGTGCCTCGAGCATCAGCCAACGCGCTGCGCGGCTTGGATCAATGGTCGTCACAGACTGAGTCTCGGGAGCAGGGTCGGCATACACCGCAAGCTGCTCTTGCGGGTTGTCGCGCCCCGTGATCTTGGCGAGCACTTCAGTCGTGACCGAAAGTGACTCGCGGGCGCGGCTCGGCCCGCCGTCAATTGGCGCCCGCAGTGGACCGGTGGTGAGAAGCATCTCGGGCACCCAGCCCGCAGCGGTGGCGGTCGCGATCGTGCGCTCGCCTTCGGCGAGGAAGAGGCGCTGCTCGTCACGGCCCTTCGGTGTGCGCAGGGCGCGCAGCCCCTTCACGACCGGGTTGGAGAGGCTCTCAATGCGCAGCGGTTGCATGGGGGGAGGATACCCCTAGGGGGCGGCGACGGTTTCGCCAATCACGCGCAAGAGCGAGTCGCTGCCGCGCGCATCCTGCGACAGCTCCCAAATCATGATCCCACCCGCCAACTGCAGTGCAAGTTCGGTCTTGCGTCGAATCGTTGCCGGCCCGTTGTAATTCTGCTCAACACCCTTGAAGAGGATGCGATCACCGCTGGCGGTCGCGGGGTCGTTTGCCAGTAGCGTGCGGTAGGTAGCGCCACCCGGACGGGCGTAGAACGGCACGCCGAGCACGAGCTTATCGGGGTGAATCCCTCGGGCAAGCCAGGTCGCAACCGCACGCTCCGCCATCGCATACGACGAGTGGTTGGTTCTCGGCCCGTCGTAGGCCATGAGGTTGATGAAATCAAGATGCCCAACGGCGTCGGTTGAGATCCCCACCGCATCGGTGGCATCGGCAAGCACAGCTGCGGTAACGAGCGCCCCCGCTGGGAGCGCTGAGCGGAAGGCGATCGCGAGCGCGGCAAAGTGTGCCGCCGAGGCTCCAGCATTCGGATACTCCCAGTCAATGTCGATCCCATCCAGCTGATAGGCGGCGCAGAACTCTGCCACGCGTTTTGCTAGCTTCGCCCGGATCGCGGGGTCAGCCGCGAGCGTCTCAAACTCCTTATCCCATCCCCATCCCCCAACGGCGATGAGTACCTTTACGTCGTGTTTCTTCGCTTGCGTAACCACCTTGCGCAAGTGGTTGGGGGCACCGAACGGTCGCGTGGTGCCATTTGCCCGTGGAATGAGGAACGAATAATTGATGTGCGTCAGGAGTGAGAAGTCAATCGCATCAATGTTGGCGGCGGGCGTCACATAGCCAACAACCTTGAACGGTTGTGTTCGCGCTAGCGGTGTTGGGCTTGGCGACGCGGTTGGAGCCACCGCAGCCGAGCAGCCGATGAGCACGATTGCGAGGAGCACCGTGCTCCATGTTGCTCGAACCAAGCGCCACATCAGCGCAGTGTCTTTACGGTGCCAAGGTCAACGCGCGGCGATGGCCCGGCCGGGGCAGACCAGGCAACGAGCGTCACCTTGTAGTTGACCCCTTTGACGAGGCCCGTGATGGTGCACGTAGCGGCAGCTCCCGCCACCTGCGTGACTGCAGAGCCGGCAAGCGTGCAACTGCGCGTCGTTCGCCCTTTCGCGGTTGCCGTAGCGATCCAGCCGGTTGCCTGGGTGGAGTCAGCGGGAAGCGCCCAGTTGACGCGAATGGTGCCGCGACCCGCCGTGACGGTTGCATCTACAGGTGCAGCGGGCGCCTGCGTTGCCCAGACACCGATGCAGCGTCCGCCGCCGCCGCCAGGAGCTGCACTGCGAACACGTGTTGCGGCATAGAGCGTGCCGAAGGCACTTGTGGCGAGTGCGTCGGGCTCAATGGCGAGGCCCGTTCCGATCGTTTCGTACCGCTGCGTAACTGGATCCCACAGCACAAGATTGGGCGCGTCGAGTGCCCCGGCCTTGGAGAAGTACCCGCCAACAGCGACTCTTCCGTCACTCAGCTCGGTCATTGCCGAGACCCACGCGGTCCGTCGCGGGTAGCTCACGCCACCGCCCAGCGGAATCCAACCGCCTGGCGCCACCGGTTCAATGACTTGCACTGCGTCTCCATACCAGCCGAGCCCTCGACCAATAAGTGGGTGACCTAGATCGTCCACCACGATGCTTGTCGGTACATCTGAAAAGAGTCGCGTGTCGCCGATCGTGCTCCATGCCTTCGCTGTTGGCGACCAGGTTGAGATCAATCCGTTACTGAATCGTCCTGCGACATACGCCGTACCGTCACTTGAAAAAGCGGCGGTGGCCACCTCAGCGGTCACCCCTTTTCCGAGCGCAACCCAGCGCTTGCGAGCTGGGTTCCACACGGCGACATTTGCCGATGCCACACCGGGCGAACCTGTAAATCGGCCGGCGACAAGAAGGTTGCCGCTCGCAGCGTCGAGTGAGAGTGCCCGCACCACGATCCCTTTACCACTCAGCCCCTTCCCCACCTTTGACCAGAGACCCGTCTTCAAGTTGAGTTGCGCAAGCCCAACGGCAGTGACGCGACGTGAGCCTTTGGTGATCGTCGTGAAGTTTCCGGCCACGTAGAGCGTGGTGCGCGATGCGTCGACAGCAAGAGCGGTGATGGTGGCAACGCGCCCAGCAGAGGTCTTGAACGTTGCGAGTGCCTGCCAAGAGCCGCTCCGCGGGTCGCGCACGGCGAGCCCCGCAACGGCGGTGCCCGCGGCCTTTACGAGACCAGCCCCACCAACAACGAGCCGACCGTCGGGAAGTTCAACCATGACCGTCGTGCTGCCTGTCCAGCCTGTTGTTCCACCGAGTGGGATCCATCGTGCGGTCAGCGCAGTTGCGCTGTCGCTCGGCGTCGGATCACCGCAGAAGTCGGCGGGGAGCACCGCTGGCGGATCGGGCGGCTCTGGGTCACCGCTGTCGGCGGCGGTGAGACGCGGTACCCCGCTCCCATCGGGCGCGGGCTGATCCATGATCTTGACCAGCTCCATCACCAGGTCGTCGGCGAATGCGTTGGTGGTCGGCGAGCCGTTCGCCTGGGCGGCGATGGTGATTCCCAGCGCTGGGATCCGCTTGAGCGAGCTCGTCACCCCAGAGAAACCGCCGTTGTGCCCGTAGCTCCGTAGTTCGCCGAGCCAGGTGCGATCAACCTGGGTCCCGTAGTTGTAGAGCCATGAGTTCCAGGTTTGATAGGCGCTGCCATTCATAGCAATGGTTGCCGGGCCTTCGGTGAGTCGGTTCCCCCAGAAGAGCTCGCCGAAGCGCGCCAGGTCGCGCGGTGTTGAGAGCATGTCACCGGCCCCGCGCAAGATCGTTCCCACCGCCTTGCTTGGCCCCCAACTCGCGAATCCATACGGCTTACCGCCAATGTGCGGTCGCGCAGCACCAACCTTTGGCCCCCACCCGGTCTCCGTCAGGTTCATCGGCGTGAGCAGCAGATCTTGCACCAGCGTTTTCCACGCGACGCCAGTTGCGCGCTCGGCTGCAATCGTTACCAGCGTGAATCCCGAGTTGGAGTACGAGAAGCTTCCAACGCGCGTTGGTGGAAGCAGTCCTTGCACCGCGGTCATCGGTGTCACCTTCGCGTTCTGATTTCGGCTCAGCCACCCCATGCGCGAGTCTTTATCGGTGAGCCAATCGCTCATCCCAGAGCGATGAAGCAGGAGTTGGGCAATCGTCGCTTCGGGCTCGACGTCAGCCTCGGGCACCAACGTTGCCGCGCGGGTGCTGAGGGGTAGCACGCCGCAGTGATCAAGAAGGAGAGCGACCGCCGCGGTAAACGCCTTGCTGGTGCTGGCGATCGCGAATGGGGTGCTGGCGGTTACGGCGCGCCTACTCTTGCTGTCGCCGACGCCAGCCACGGCGGTCATGCTGCGGCCGTCATCCCAGCGAATCGCTACAGAGACTCCCAGGTGTCGCGTCCGTCGCGCCTTCTGCCAAGCCACGACCTTGGCGTTGAGTGCGCTCGCGAGCGTTGGATCAATAGCGCGCGCCGGAGGGAGCGGGACGGGGCGGGCGGCGCAGCTCTTCCAGCCAACGGTCTCGGCGGCCGCCACGGGTGCTGCACTCTGGCCCGAGAGGCTGATCGCGGCGACGAGTAGCGCGATGCAGAGGCGGACGGTGCGGTGCGGCGCGGCAGCAGGTGGCATGCAGCGATTCTACCGCCAGAGGTGTGGGGGAGCCGAGCGGAGTGGGGCTAGCTCTGTAGTCCGAACTGCACTGCAGCGAGTTCGGCATAGAGGCCACCCTTCGCGCGCAGCTCCTCATGACGCCCTCGCTCCACGATTGCACCATGGTCCAAGACGATGATCTGATCCGCCGAAGCAACCGTGCTCAGCCGGTGCGCGACGGCGATGGTGGTGCGGCCCGCCATGGCGCGCTCGAGTGCCTGCTGCACATGTCGTTCGGAGACAGAGTCGAGCGCCGAGGTCGCCTCATCAAGCAAGAGGATTGGTGGGTCTTTGAGCAGCACACGCGCGATCGCCAAGCGCTGACGTTCGCCGCCAGAGAGTTTGTAGCCGCGCTCGCCCACCACGGTATCGAGGCCCTGCGGCAACTCGTTGATGCGCTCAGTAAGCGACGCTCCGTCGAGTGCTGCAAGGATCTGCGCATCTGTTGCCTCTGGTCGCGCGTAGAGCAGGTTGTCGCGAATGGTGGCGTGAAGCAGGTGCGTCTCTTGCGTCACCACACCAATCATCTCGCCGAGTGAGCGCAGCTTAATCTCGCGCACATCGACGCCGTCGAGTTGCACGGAGCCAGTGCCCGTATCCCAGAAGCGTGGGATGAGGCTCAAGATCGTGCTCTTCCCTGAGCCTGATGGCCCCACAAGGGCGGTGAGACTCCCCGGCTCGGCGGTAAAGGAGATTCCCGTCAAGCCAAAGCTGTCCCGGCGATGGCGGCCCGCGCCGGCTGAAGGCTGCGGATATCGGAAGCTCACCTCATGCAGCGATACCTGACCGCGCACACCTGCACGAGTCAGCGTTTTGGCGTTTGGCGCGTCCACGATCTCGGGAACCAGATCAAGGTAGGCAAAGATGCGCTCAAAGAGGGCGAGGCTTCCCCCGATCTCAACCTGCAGGCCAAGGAGTGACGCGAGCGGGAAGAAGAGGCGGCTCTGCAGCGTGGTGAACGCCACGATGTCACCAATCGTTGGCGCATCAGGAGCGCCAGCGACCGCAAGTGAGCCGGCAGCAAAGTAGACAAGTGCTGGGATTCCACTAAAGACAACCTGCACAACGACGCCAACCCATCGACCCGTGAGCGCTTGGCGCAACTGCAACGTGGCGAGCTCCGCCGACCGTTCGGTAAACCGTTCTGCGCCAGACTCTGATCGGCCGAACGACTTGGCGAGCAGGGCACCACCAACAGAGAGATGTTCCTCAGTAATTGAGGTGAGGTCGGCGAGTGCCGTCTGCACCTCACCGCTCGCCTTTCGACGCGCAGCAGATGCCTTTGACGACAAGAACAGGAAGAGCGGCGCAACGGCAATGCTCACCGCCGTCAGGCGCCAGTCAATCAACGTCATCGCCACAAGTGTTGAGACAACGATCGCAATGCTCGAGGCGAGGTTCGCCGCCGCATCGCTCACCACTGACTGCACCCCCGAGACATCATTGGTGAGTCGGCTCTGAATCTCACCGGTGCGCGTCTCTGAGAAGAATCGAATCGGCATGGACTGCACATGGGTGAAGAGGGCGTTGCGCAGGTCGCGCATCACGAACTGGCCCACAGAGGCGGTGAGCCACGCCTGGGCGAGCCCGATGCCGCCGTTGATGATTGGCACCACCACCATCAGGCCGGCATAGAGCGCCAACAGGCCGAGGTCGCGCTGCGGAATCGCCTCGTCGATGAGGAGCTTCAGCAGGTACGGGTTCGCGAGCCCCAAAATGCTCGATCCAGCGATGGCGAGCCCAATGACGCCGAGGCGCCCACGATATGGTCCGAAGAATTTTGCTGCTCGTCGCAGTAGCGGTAGCGCTGCTCCAGCAGGCTTCGTTGGCCCAGTGTCGTCGCCGCCGAACATATGGCCGCCACGGCCTGACCCCATGCCGCCGCTCATGTGCGCTCCGCGCAGAGCGGCATCAACAAGAGGGGCGTGTGCTGTGTGGGCATGGCGGGATTCTATCCCGCCGGGCGCTAGATTCCCGAACCCTCAGCTGCGACCTCGTCGGTACGCACGCGTGCCTGCGACAACTGGCTCCCCGCAGGAACGCTCTTCGTGAGCCATACGTTGCCGCCGATTGTGGAGCCACGACCAACCGTGATGCGACCAAGTACCGTCGCCCCGGAATAGATCACGACATCGTCTTCAATGATCGGGTGGCGCGGCTGACCCTTTACCAGGTTGCCATCGTCACCCTTCGGGAAGCTCTTGGAGCCGAGTGTGACCCCTTGATAGAGGCGCACGCCGCTGCCGATGATCGCCGTCTCACCAATCACAACACCGGTGCCATGGTCAATGAAGAAGCGCTCGCCGATTGTGGCGCCGCTGCCGATGGAGGAACCGCCCGCGGAACACATTACGTTTGCGCCGGAGGCGGCCACTTTGTCGCCGTCTGCCGCTGCCTCGACGGACACTGCCGACGCCGGCGC
>CAJABS010000009.1 GCA_903938075.1 uncultured Chloroflexota bacterium
CACAGACCACGCAGATCTTCTCGGGGCGCTCGCTTGGTGGTCGATGCGGTTGCGTCGTTCGCACCCGCTTTCCGCCAGCCACTACTTTTCCGCGGTTGGCTTTAGTGCAGCGCTGTACGCATCGAGCGTGCGCTGTCGTGCCTCGGCGTGATCAACGATCGGGTGCGGATAGTCGCGTCCAAGCTCCAGGCCTGCTGCAACGAGCGCCTTCTCATGTGCCCACGGCGCATGAATCGCTGGCGCACTCAGTGCAGTGAGTTCGGGCACCCAACGTCGTACATAGGATCCATCGGGATCAAAGTTCCCCGCTTGTGTCACTGGATTGAAGATGCGGAAGTACGGCTGCGCATCAGTGCCACTCCCCGCGCACCACTGCCAACCACCGTTGTTCGCAGCAATGTCGCCGTCTACGAGATGGCGAAGGAAGTGCGCCTCACCTTCGCGCCAATCGATCAGCAGGTCTTTCGTAAGGAATGATGCCGCGATCATGCGAGCGCGATTGTGCATGAAGCCTGTGGCTGCAAGTTGCCGCATCGCCGCATCAACAACCGGGTAGCCAGTTGCACCACTCTTCCACGCTTCAAGCAACGAGGAATCGGTGCTCCACTTGATTGCGTCATAGCTTGGTCGCCACGCGCTGCGCGCCGCATGTGGTGCATGCCAGAGCACCTGGGTGTAGAAGTCGCGCCACGCAATCTGGCTCACCCAGAGTCGTTCGCCGGATCGCTCCCCTTCGCGCTCTGGTGGAAGTGGGAGTTGTCGCGAAACAAGTTCGCGCGGAGAGAGGAGTCCGATGTGCAGCGCCGCCGAGAGGTGACTCGTTCCAGCGGTATCAGCCAACGTGTTTCGGCGCTTCGCATACTCACCAACGGATTTTCGCCATGCATCGGCGTGTGCGCGCGCGGCGCGTTCACCAGGTACGGGGAGTTGATCGATCTGCGCGGTTGGCACCGCGTGCGCATCGAGAAGCGCTTGATCAACGGTAGATGCTGGCGTTGGGGTTGGTAGTGGCGGGAGAGTCTTCGGTGCAGGTAGTGGCGTACTAGCATCAATCTGCTCGAGCCAGCGGCGGAAGTACGGGGTGTACACACCGTACGGTGTGCCACCACCGGTGAGCAGCTCCTCTGGCTCAACAACAACAAGTCCGCGCTTCGCGTGCACCTGCACGCCGAGTGGTGTGAGCAGTTCCGCAACGGAGCGATCACGCTTTCGCGCAAATGGCGTGTGGTCGCGCGTCATGAAGAGATCGATGTCGCCGACACCGCCTGCGGCGCGTAGTTCGCCAATGAGTTGTGGGAGTGCGGTAGCGGCTGGACCCTGCAGCTCAATGAGATTCGAGCCGAGTGCGCGCAGGCTGGTGGCGAGTTCCGTGACGCTCTCGCGCAGAAACCAGGTGCGGTTGGCGCTGGCGCGGGGGCCAGCGACGAGGCCGGGCTCCCAGATGAAGATCGGGAGTAGGGGTGCGCCGCGCTCCTTGGCCGTAGCCGCCGCCGCCACAAGGGCGGGGTGGTCGGCAAGCCGGATGTCTCGTCGGAACCAGAGGAGCACTGGAGGGTGTGGCATGGTCGCCAGATCATCGCACCTTGGCCGCGCCGCGGGGCACCCGATGGAGGCGGCGAGGGGGTACGATCCCCCCGCCGTGCGTTGCCCGGCAGCATTCATACAGCCGAGAGCGAGGGGCTATGCCTGCGAGCGTGATCGTCGGACTCCAATGGGGCGACGAGGGGAAGGGGAAGACCACCGACTTCCTCGCCGAGCAGGTTTCGACGGTCGTTCGCTACCAGGGCGGCGATAACGCCGGCCACACCATCGTCATTGGCGACGACACCTTCAAGCTGCACCTAGTCCCCTCGGGCGTCCTCTACGGACACATCACCCCAATCATCGGACCAGGGGTGGTCGTCAACCCCGCCACGCTGATCCGAGAGTTTGATGGGCTGATCAGCCGCGGCATCGACATCTCAAAGGTGCGCGTGAGCCACGCCGCCCATCTGATCCTCCCGCATCACGTGGCACTCGACAAAGCCCGCGAGAGCGCGCTCGCCGGAGACAAGGTGGGCACCACGCAGCGTGGCATCGGCCCCGCCTATGAGGATCGCGCCGCTCGGCTCGGCCTCCGGGTAGAAGACCTCCTTGATCCAGCCTCAACGGCGGCGCGACTGGCGCGCGTGCTTCCAGAGAAGCGCGCACTCCTCGCTGCGCTTGGTGCCACCGACTATGCCGAGGCGGTGGACGCTGATGCCGTGGCCGCACTGATCGCCACTTGGGGCGAGCGCCTTCGACCACATATCGCCGACACCAACGACCTGGTCCAGCGCGCCTATGCTCGCAAAGAGCACCTCCTCTTCGAGGGCGCGCAGGGGGCGATGCTCGACCTTGATCACGGATCCTACCCTTTCGTCACCTCATCGCATCCAATCGCGGGTGGCGCCACCACTGGTGGTGGCATTGCCCCGCTGCAGATTGATGAGGTGATGGGTGTCATGAAGGCATACGCCACACGCGTAGGGTCTGGACCATTCGTCACCGAGCTCACCGACGCAATCGGCGAGCGGATTGCCGTTACCGGACACGAGGTTGGTACGACCACCGGTCGCCGTCGCCGTGTCGGCTGGAACGACGCTGTTCCCCTTCGTTATGCCGTTGAGTTGAACGGTGTCTCAAGCATCATGTTGAATAAGCTCGATGTGCTCTCGGGAATCCCTGAGATTCTGCTCTGCGTTGCGTATGAGATCGATGGCAAGCGCGTTGACCGCTGGCCAACTTCGAGTGCTGAACTTGCACGTGCGAAGGCGATCTACGAGAAGTTCCCTGGCTGGGAGGAGGAGATCACCAACGTCCGCGCCATGGCCGACCTCCCAGAGAACGCCCGTCGCTATGTCACGGCGCTCGAAGAGATTGCCGGCGCGCCGATCGTGCTCCTCTCCGTTGGCCCTGAGCGCACGCAAACGATTGAGCGTGCCTGGCGCCCGTTGCGCCACGCCAAGCGATGATCCCCCGCTACGCCACGCCGTCGATGACGGCGATCTGGAACGATGAGGCGCGTTGGAGTGCGGCGCTGCAGGTCGAACTCGCAGTGCTGGACGCCCAGGCTGCAACGGGTGAAGTCCCAGCCGACGCCGTCGCAGTGATTCGTGCCAAGGCGAAGGTCGACGTCGCGCGGATTAACGAGCTAGAGCGCACTACCGATCACGATGTGGTTGCCTTCGTGAATCAGCTTGCAGAGAGTGTTGGCCCTGAGGGTCGCTGGATTCATCACGGCCTCACCAGTAGCGACGTTGTCGACACTGCACTCGCACTGCAGATGCGCGATGCCGCTGCCCTCATTGACGCAGGCCTCTCCGCACTGCTCGCAACGATCATCCGCCGCGCTCGCGAAGAGCGCGACACGATCGTCATTGGGCGCACGCACGGCATGCACGCAGAGCCAACCACCATGGGCGCCAAGATGGCGAACTGGGCCTTTGAAGTTGCACGGGCGCGTGAGCGCATCGCGCTTGCCGCCGCTGAAGCTGCGACGGGAAAGATCTCTGGTCCGGTTGGCACCTACAGCCAGATCAACCCTGAGATTGAGTGGGTCGCGCTAGCGGCGCTTGGCCTGCGCGCCGATCAGGCAAGCACACAAATCGTGCAGCGCGATCGCCACGCCGCCTTCGTTGCCGCGATCGCTATTGCTGGTGGCACGCTCGAACGAATCGCCACCGAGATCCGCCACCTGCAGCGTTCCGAAGTGGATGAGATGCGTGAGCCATTCCGCACCGGTCAGGCTGGTAGCTCGGCGATGCCGCAGAAGCGCAATCCGATCAAGAGCGAGCGGATCGCAGGCCTCGCACGTCTACTGCGCGGCTACGCCGCTGCAGCAATGGAGAACCAGCCGCTCTGGCACGAGCGTGACATTAGCCACAGCTCTGCGGAGCGCATCCTGCTCCCTGACGCCACCTCGCTCCTCGCCTTCATGGTGGAGTCACTCAACGACGTGATTGATGGCGCAGAGATTCGCCGCGACCGCATGCAACAGAACCTCGACGAAGGGCTTGGGCTGCACGCCGCTTCACGACTTCTGATTGCGTTGATTGATAAGGGAGCGCAGCGCGATGCGGCGTATGCACTGGTGCAGACCGCCGCAGCGATCGCGCGCGAAGAGCGACGGCAGCTGCACGACGTGTGTGCGGCCACCACTGAGATCACCGCCGCGCTCAGCGGCGCGGAGCTACTTGCACTGTTCGATCACCGCGCGTCAACGGTTCATGCGGCGCTGCTCGTTGACCGACTCAGTCAACTAGAAACTCGGGGATAAATCGAACGGCCGAGACCCCGAAGGGTCCCGGCCGTCCGGGTTGCTCTAAGAGCTGCTGGACTCAGCGCGCTGGGCGTCGGGTCGAGAAGCAGTTGTCGCAGTAAACCGGCTTGCCGCTGGTTGGGAGGAAGGGGACCATGGTCTCCTTGCCGCAATCCGAGCAGGTTGCTGGGTGCAACTCGCGTGGTCCGCGAGGTGCGCGTGGGGCGCCGTAGCCGCCGGCGCTGTACGAGCTGCCACCGGTGTAGCCGCCGAAGCCGCCACCCGCTGAACCACCCTCGCGCTGCGCCTTGCGGGCATTGCGGCATGGTGTGCAGCGCTTTGGCTCCGTGAAGCCGCGCTCAGCGTAGAACTCCTGGTCCCGCGCTGTGAATACGAATTCCTGGCTGCAATCCATGCAGACCAAGTTCTTGTCTGTGTACATTCCGTTCACTCCTAGTGCTGGCTCGCCTCGTGGTCCGATGCTGGTCTCGCGAGCCCTGGATGGGAACGGTTGACTGATCTCGGTCGCGTGCGTGCGTGCTTATGTCCACCGAAGCCCGGGGGACCTCCGTAGCATACGGCATCGCGCTCATCTCTCATAGGGGCTGCCCTACAATCAGTCGCAATGGGGTGCCGCCGGCCCCCCGAAGACTCGTGGAGGTCCCTGCGAATGCCCAGTCGAACCCTCGTCGCCGCCCTCGCCGCTGAGGTGATCGGCACCTTCCTCTTCTTCGTGGTCGGAGCAGGCGCGGTGATCATGGACGCCCAGACCGGCGGGGCGGTCGGCCTTATCGGGATCGCCCTCGCCCACGGCCTCGTTCTTGCCGCCCTTGGCACCGCCTTCGCCCCGATCAGTGGCGGGCAGTTCAACCCGGTGGTGACCGTGGCCCTCTGGTTGGTTGGCAAGGTCCGAACCATTGAGGGGATTCGCTACATCGTGGCCCAGCTGCTCGGCGCCGTCGCCGCCGGGTTCGCCCTCAAGCTCGCCTTTGGCGGCTTTGAGCCTGGTGACACCGCCTGGTCAGTTGCAGGCGGCGGAGCACCATTCGTTGCAGATGGCCTGACCCAGGTCACGGCGATCGCCGTCGAGGCGGTTCTCACTGCTGTGTTGGTCTACGCCGTCCTCCTGACCGCCGTTGATAAGCGCGCCCCACAGCTCGGTGCCCTCCTTATCGGCGGCGTGATCATCGCCGACATTATGGTGGGCGGGCCGCTCACTGGCGCGGCAATGAACCCGGCGCGCTGGTTCGGCCCAGCAATTGCGTTCGGTGACCTCTCGGGGGCCGTCGTCTACATCGTTGGTCCACTCATTGGGGCAGTGGTAGCGGCACTCTCCGTTCGCTACCTCTTCGCCGAGCGCTAAATGCCAGGCGACGATTGGGCGGCGCAGCGCCCTTCGTGGCTGAAGGCGGCGCAGCGCTGGTTCGGACGACTCATTGGACTCGTTGCACCGCTCCATGCACGCCTGGCACTTGCGACCAACGGTTGGGTGTCACCCAACCTTGGCGGTCGACCGGGAATCATTCTTGAAACGATCGGTCGCCGGAGTGGCACGGCTCGTCGTGTCGTCCTCACCTATCTCCCTGACGGCGAGCGAATTGTGGTGATTGCAAGCAACTACGGACGTGAAGGGCACCCGGCGTGGTACCGCAACATTGAAGCTGAACCGAGCGTCACCATTATCTACAAACGCTTCCGCCGGCCGTACCGCGCGCGCATTGCGGTTGGCGAAGAGCGGCTGCAGTACCTTCGCGCCACAGATGATGCGACATACGGCGTCTATGCGGCGTATGCGCGCAAGACGGCACGTGAGATTCCCGTAGTGATCCTGGAGCCAGCCACCAAGTGAGTGGCGCTGCTGTAGCCCTACGCACCGCTCGCAGGCGCCTCGCTGTTGACTCCATTGGTATTTGGGTTATTGCCATTGTCGTTGGCGCCATCTTTGGTTTTACCGCGCGGCAGGGTGGACTC
>CAJABS010000010.1 GCA_903938075.1 uncultured Chloroflexota bacterium
ATCCGCTGACCTACGAGATCATGACGCCGCAGTCGGTCGGCCTCGTTGGTTCCAGCCTGACGATCGGCAAGCTCTCGGGGCGTCGAGGTCTGCAGGCAAAGTTCGCCGAACTCGGTCACGACCTCAGCGGTGAGGCGCTCGATGCCCTCTACCGCGAGGCGATCGCCCTGGCTGACGTGAAGAAGGAGCTCACCGACGCCGACCTATTGGCGCTTGTCGACAAGCGCGCCGCTACTGGTAGCGCCGCAACGATTGAGCTCCTCGACTGGAGCGTTGCCAGCTCACGCGGCGGCGGCTCATCGGGCCGGGTGGAGATTCGCGTGAACGGGGTCGAGGCTTCGGCCGAGTCCACCGGCAATGGTCCTGTCGACGCCCTCTATGAGGCCATCGACAAGGCGGTCGCCCCAACCCTCGGCTGGAACCCGATCCTCGCCGAGTATGAGATTCGTGCCGTCAGCGAGGGTGAAGATGCCCAGGGGCAGGTCACGACGAAGTGCCGTCGCTCCAACGATCTCGACGCCGAAGGGAAGCCGCTCCCGAACGCACCGATGGTCACGGGGCAAGGCCTCTCCACGAACATCATCGACGCGTCACTCGTCGCCTACGTCTCTGCTGCGAACAAGCTCGCCGCACTTGAGTCGGGGGCGGCCAGTGCGCCAACGAAGGGATCGCGCGAGGCGATGCAGTGAGCGAAACGCTCGCAGCACCGCTCTCTTCGGCACTGCGAGACGGTGCTGCCGATCACCTGATCGTCACCATCCCGGGTGACGGGGTTGGTCCCGATGTGGTGGCGGCGGCGCGCCGCGTGCTCGACGCTGCGGGCTCGAAGTTTGGCTTCAAGCTTGCCTGGCGCGAAATCTTGGCAGGTGGCTGCGCCATCGACGCATATGGCGTTGCCGTTCGCGAAGAGGATCTGCAGATCGCCGATACGGCCGACGCGCTACTCCTCGGCGCAGTTGGCGGACCGAAGTGGGATAACCCGAACGGCACCGTTCGCCCAGAACAGGCACTCTTCGCCTTCCGCACCCGCTACGAACTCTTCGCCAATCTGCGTCCCGTCACGATCTACCCAGAGCTCGCTGATGCCTCACCGCTGAAGGCCGAGCGCCTGAAGGGTGTTGACATGCTGATGGTGCGCGAACTTACTGGCGGTCTCTACTTCGGTAAGCCGTCGGGCGAAGAGGTGACGCCAACTGGTCGACGCGCTGTTGACACGCTGCCGTATCACGAGGATGAGATTCACCGCGTTGCCGTGATCGCCTTCGAGTTGGCGCGCACGCGACGCAAGTCGGTGACCTCCGTTGATAAGGCGAACGTGCTCTCTACGAGCCGCCTCTGGCGCAAGGTCGTGACCGAGGTTGGCGCCGACTACCCCGATGTGAAGCTGGAGCACCGTCTTGTTGACTCCACCGCAATGCTGCTCGCAACGTGGCCAGCCACCTTCGATGTGGTCGTCACCGAGAACCTCTTCGGCGACATCCTCTCGGACGAGGCCGCCGTGCTGGCCGGTTCACTCGGCATGCTCCCCTCCGCCTCGCTCGGTGCGCGTCGCACGGCGCACGGCACCTTCGGCCTCTACGAGCCGATCCACGGATCCGCCCCCGACATCGCAGGGAAGAACCTGGCGAATCCAATCGGCACGATCCTCTCGGGGGCGATGCTGCTCCGCGAGTCGCTCGGCCGCGCCGATGCTGCTGCTGCCGTTGAGCAGGCGGTGGCCAACACCATTCGCATGGGCGTGCGCACCGCCGACCTTGCCCCAGGGCTCGACGCCGCTGGTGCCCGCGCCGCCGGCTTCACCCTTGCAGGCACCCGCGAGGCGACCGACGCCATCGTTGAGCAGCTCCTGAGCCTCAAGTGACCAGCAGCGCCGCCGATCGCGAGCCCGTTCTTCTCTACGACACCACGCTGCGCGATGGCGCCCAGAGCGAGGGGTTGATCCTTTCACTGCAAGACAAGCTGCGCATCGCTCGCGCGCTCGACGAGTTCGGCATGTTGGCGATCGAGGGCGGGTGGCCCGGCTCCAATCCAAAAGATATTGAGTTCTTTGCCGCGGCGAAGAAGATTCGCTGGGAGCGCGCCCGTCTCGCCGCGTTCGGCAGCACGCGCCATAAGTCGAACAAGCCTGGCGATGATGCCAACCTGAATGCGCTCCTTGATGCCGAGACGCCGATCGTCACGATCTTCGGCAAGAGCTGGACCCTGCATGTAGAGGCGGTGCTAGAGGCGTCGCGCGCCGAGAACCTTGCGATGATCTCGGAGAGCGTCGCCTATATCGCCGAGCGCGGACGTGAGATGGTCTACGACGCCGAGCACTTCTTCGATGGCTATGAGGCGGATCGCGACTATGCGCTCGACACGCTGCGCGCCGCACGTGACGCCGGCGCATCGACCCTCGTTCTCTGCGACACCAATGGCGGCACCCTTACCGGCCGCATGGCTGAGATCGTGAAGGATGCACGCGCCACCCTCGCCGCCGACGCGGCAGCGAAAGAGATCGTGTGGGGGATTCACACGCACAACGACGCCGAGCTCGCCGTAGCGAATGCGCTCGCGGCGGTTGACGCCGGCGTGCGCCACGTGCAGGCGACGATCAACGGTTACGGTGAGCGCGCGGGAAACGCGAACATGGTTTCGCTGCTCGCCAACCTCGCTCTGAAGACGCAGCACACGGTGGCCGGAGCGGCGAACCTCGCCGACCTTTCGCGCCTCTCCCATGAGGTGGCTGAGATTGCCAACCTTGCCCCCGACGACCATCAGCCGTACGTTGGTCGCTCGGCCTTCGCCCACAAGGGGGGCGTGCATGGCGCGGCCCAGGTCAAGACGCCACGTGCCTATCAGCACATTGATCCGGCGCTCGTGGGTAACCGTGGGCGCCTCGTCGTCTCGGAGCTTGGGGGAAAAGCGAACACGGGAAGCCGCGCCGCCGAACTTGGCGTGGAGCTCGCAAACTCAGGGCTTGATTCCAAGACCCTCTCAACGCTTGTTAAGGAGATGGAGGCGGGCGGCGCAAGCTACGAGGGTGCCGAGGCGTCGTTCCAACTGCTCGTGGAGCGCCACCGCCCAAGCTATGTCGCACCGTTCACCATCGTCGACTTCACCGTGATTGTGGAACAGCGCGAAGGTGCGCCAGGGCGTGCCGAGGCAACCGTGCGTGTAGAGGTGGCGGGGGAGCGCCTGCACACCGCCGCCGACGGCAACGGTCCGGTGAACGCACTCGACCGCGCGCTCCGCAAGGCGCTCGGTGCCTTCTATCCACAGCTTGATGCGGTGCATCTCATTGACTACAAGGTGCGCATCCTTGACGGCGCTTCGGCGACTGGGGCGAAGACGCGCGTCGTCATTGACTCCGTGGCCGATGGCGAAACCTGGTCGACGATGGGCGTCGGCGAGAACATCATCTCGGCCTCTGCGGCGGCCCTTGCCGACTCCCTTGAGTACGCGCTGCGCCTGCAGGGTGGCGAGATTACTCGCCGCACCGAGCGAGACGCCACAAACGGTCACACGGCATGAGCGAGGCGATCGCCTACGCCGGCGAACCGGGCGCCTTTGCCGAGGATGCACTCCTCTCCTACTTTGGTGCAGCAGCGCCATCACTGAGCGTCACCTCATTTGGTGATGTTCGTGCCGCCGCCCTTGATGGGCGAGCCATCTACGGTGTTCTACCGATTGAGAACCTGATCAACGGCACCGTGCGCGAGACGCTTGATCTTCTGCGCGACGGCGTACTCGAGATCGTTGGCGAAGTGGTGGTACCCGTTTCACTCGTACTCGCCGCCCTCCCTGGCGTCACACTCGAGCAGGTGGAGCGTGTCTACAGTCACGCGCAGGCACTTGCGCAGGCAGAGGAGTATCTGCGCAGCCGCCCATGGGCACTCCTCACCACCTACAACACCGCGGGTGCCGGAGCGATGATTCGCGAGCGCGGTGAGCGCGATGCCGCCGCCGTCCTCTCACCACGCGCCGCAGGAATTCACGGACTCACCCCGCTCACCGGTCCAATCGAGGGGGTGCAGGGGAACCGCACGCGCTTCTGGATCGTGCAGCGCGCGGGTGGAGCAGCACGACACGCCGAGGCCGGCCCAGCGCGCACAACCCTGCTGGTCGGTCTACGCAACGAGCCAGGGACGCTCCTCGCTGCGCTGGCGGTGATTGCGAAGGCGGGCGTCAACATCAGCAAGTTAGAGTCACGCCCAAATCGCGTGGGGGAGTGGGAGTACATCTTCTGGCTTGACCTCGACGGCGCGGCCGACTCACCCGAGATTCTCGGCGTGATGCAGGGGCTCGCCGACGTGACGCTCGAGCGGCGCATCCTCGGCAGTTACCCACGAGGCGAGGCGCTCTAATCACGCCGCGGCGCACGCCGCTAGACTCGCCCCATATGGAGCCGCAGAAGATCCTCGTCGCAGGCG
This sequence comes from uncultured Chloroflexota bacterium, assembly GCA_903938075.1. Lineage (GTDB taxonomy): Bacteria > Chloroflexota > Limnocylindria > Limnocylindrales > Limnocylindraceae > Limnocylindrus. The sequence goes on from CAJABS010000010.1 coordinate 4,413, forward strand.
TATGGGAGAGCTCGCCGAACCTTGTCGAGATTCGGTCCCCCTTTGACGGTCGCCTTGTCGGCACGACCTACCTGGCAACACCAGAGCAGGTGGAGCGCGCCGCTGCCGGAAGCGTCACCGGATTTGCCACCATGCGAACGCTTGGCGCCTGGGAGCGCGGCGCAATCTTGCGCACCACTGCCGCAAAGATCACCGAGCGCCGCGAAGAGCTGGCGGCACTCCTCTCCGCCGAAGCGGGGAAGCCGATCCGCGATGCACGCGCCGAGATCGACCGTGGCGCGCTGACCTTCCGACTCGCTGCGGAAGAGGCGGAGCGAATGATTGGTGAGACGATTCCGCTTGACCTCGCACCTGCGAGCAAGGGTCGCCTCGGCATCACGCAGCGATTCCCAGTTGGCCCAGTGCTTGGCATCAGCCCATTCAACTTCCCGCTGAACCTTGCCGCCCACAAAGTTGCACCCGCGATCGCGGTTGGCTGCAGCATGGTGTTGAAGCCGCCGAGCGCCGATCCGTTGATCATGCTGAAGGTCGCTGAGATTCTCGTTGAAGCCGGCCTCCCAGCTGGTGGGTTGAGCGTGATCCCAACCTCGCGTCCCGATGCCGATCGCCTCATCGAAGACGAGCGCTTCAAGCTTCTTTCGTTCACTGGCTCACCCACCGTTGGTTGGTCACTGAAGGGGCGCGCCGGCAAGAAGCGCGTCATCCTCGAACTTGGTGGCAATGCCGCGTGCATCGTGGACGCCACCGCCGATCTTTCGTGGGCGGTGAAGCGTTCGCTGGTTGGCTCTTTCGCGTACGCCGGCCAGGTCTGCATCAGTGTGCAACGCATCTTTGTGCACGAGTCGGTCGCGGATGCCTTTGAGCAGCAGTTCGCCGCTGGCGCCGCGAAGCTGGTGCTTGGCGACCCGGCGAACGAGACGACCGATCTCGGGCCGCTCATTGATGATGGTGCCGCGGCGCGCACCGCGGAGTGGGTGAGCGAGGCGGTCGCCGCTGGCGCGAAGGTGATTGCCGGGGGCACCGCTGCAGACCCGAAGGCACCGCGCCTCTTCGCCCCAACCATCTTGGCGAACGTGCCGCGCGACGCGCGCATCTGCAGCGAGGAGGCCTTCGCCCCCGTGGTGATCATCGAACGCTTCAGCGACTTCTCATCAGCCATCGCCGCCGTGAATGAGAGCCGCTTCGGCCTGCAGTGCGGACTCTTCTCCAACGATCTTGCGCATGTGCGTGCGGCATTTGATGAGCTCGAGGTGGGTGGCGTGATCGTGAACGACGTGCCGACCTACCGCATCGACAACATGCCGTACGGCGGCGTGAAGGATTCAGGTCTCGGCCGCGAGGGTGTGCGCTGGACCATGGATGAGATGACGGAGATCAAGCTGCTCGTTCTCGCCGACCCGCAGTAGCGGGGTTATCCGCCGAGTTCGTCGCCCCCTGGCGTGGAGATGCGGGCGAGCGCCTCGCGTACCGCCTGACGCGCACGCTTGGCGCGCCGCTTCACTCGGTCAATCTCGTGCGCTGCGAGTCGCAGTAGGTCGCTGTGCTCACCTTCGACGAGGACTTCGTGGTCACGCAGGCTCTCAATGGGTGCCTGCACCTCGGGCGCTGTTGTCGGTACTGGAGCTGGAGGTGTCGCACGGCGCTCCGGGCGGAGTGGGGCAGCGGCCCGGCCGAGGAGTGCGGCAATCGCTCGCACCGCCTCTGGCGGCGCAGGCGTCTCCGTCGTCAGGAGTCGCGGATCAGCGGTCGACTCCCCAGATGCGGACTTACGTTCGGTCACGCGCTTCCTCCCCGTCGCGGTTGTGCCAGCTGGCCCCTCTATTCTCGCCGATCGCGCATCAGTGGGGGTCCCACTGTTCGTGAGCGCAGCCAGCGCGGTGGCTGGATCGTGCAGCAGCTCGCCGTTTGCCTGCGCCGCGAGATCGCCCCACGGCTCACTCGGCGTTGAGTGGTGCTGCG
>CAJABS010000011.1 GCA_903938075.1 uncultured Chloroflexota bacterium
CGGCATCGGTTCGCTCGTGAGCTACGTGCGCGCACGTGGCGAGGGGCTCGGCGTCTCCGCACATGGCGGGATCGCACAACGCGCGGAACGTGCAGTGCTCCTCATTCTCGGCCTGCTCGTCGCCGGCCTTACTGGCGAGACGAATTACCTGCTCTATGCACTCCTCATCATCGTCGCACTCTCAGCCGTCACCGTGCTGCAGCGAATCTTGTTTATTCGCGCCGCGTTGGCTACCACCGGGCGTCGCGCATAGCGCGCCAATTTAATGCTCGCCGCCTGGCGTGAAACGGGCGGTTAGTGAAGGCGGACTCACAGGTGTGAGCTCGCAAAGCGGAAAGGTCGCGTAAGCGACAGAGAAAGGGGTAACAGGGAAATGGTAGAGATGAACGGGCCTCGCGCCCAGTGGAACGCCCGACCGGCGCCAACCACGCCAATTAAGGCAACGAATCCGATCCGCGTCGCAATCGCGGGCGTCGGTAACTGCGCCAGCAGCTTGGTGCAGGGCCGCTACTTCTACGCCGACGTGGCGAACGATGCAAAGGTCCCAGGACTGATGCACGTCGACCTCGGTGGCTATCACGTGCGCGATCTTGATTACGTTGCGGCGTTTGACGTCAACGTGACCAAGGTTGGCAAGGATCTCTCCGTTGCACTTGGCGCAGAGCCAAACAACACCTGGACCTTCCAGGAGATCCCAACCACCGGCGTGATCGTTCAGCGCGGACCAACGCTCGACGGCATCGGCAAGTACCTCAAAGATGTGGTGATCGAGTCACCAGAGAAGCCTGTGGACGTTGCCGCTGTGCTCAAGGAGCGCAAGGTTGATGTGCTCGTTGCCTACCTTCCAGTCGGCAGCGAAGAGGGAATTCGCTACTACGCTGAGCAGGCGATCAAGGCCGGATGCGCGTTCGTGAACGCAATCCCAGTCTTCATTGGTCGCGAGCCAGAGTGGCAGAAGAAGTTCGCCGCAGCCGGACTCCCAATCGTTGGAGACGACATCAAGAGCCAGGTTGGCGCAACGATTGCGCACCGCGTACTTGCTCGACTCTTCGCCGATCGTGGCGTACAGCTCGACCGCACCTATCAGCTGAACTTCGGTGGCAACACCGACTTCCAGAACATGTTGGAGCGCGATCGACTTGAGAGCAAGAAGATCAGCAAGACCAACGCGGTCACCTCAATCCTTGACGAGCAGCTCGGCGAGGAGCAGGTGCACGTTGGTCCTTCGGACTTCGTGCCATGGCTTCTTGACCGCAAGTGGGCAAACATCCGGCTCGAAGGAACAACCTTCGGCGGCGTGCCACTTACGGCTGAACTGAAGCTCGAGGTGTGGGATTCGCCAAACAGCGCCGGCGTCATCACGGACGCTATCCGCTGCGCGAAGATCGGCCTTGATCGCAAGTTGGCGGGGACGCTCGTTGCGCCTTCGTCATACTTCATGAAGAGTCCGCCAATGCAGCTGCGCGACGATGTCGCCCATGCCGCAGTGGAAGCCTTCATCCGCGGCGAGGACAACCGCGTCCTCGACGGAACCCAGGTGACCAAGGAGGGGTACCCCACCTCCGAGTCGCTGAACTCCGTCCGCGCCTAAGCGTTCCGCTGCGAGGCTGGCTTCGGCCAGTCCCGCCTTCACACTGGAGAGAGCCGTCGCACCCGCAAGGGGGCGGCGGCTCTCCCCTACACTCCACAAATGAGCGAACCACAGCCGCCCCAGGGGGCAGCCACCCCCTCGCCGCTCCGCCGCCAGGCGCCAAAGCGCACCCCTGGCTACCTCGTCCGGCGCGCCTGGGAGCGCACCGTCTATGCCGGCTACCGCCTCCTCATGTGGGTTATTGGCATCCTCCCCCCACGCCCGGTTGAGGCGCTCTTCTCGACCCTTGCGCCACTCGCCTACCTCCTCTGGCCGGCTAAGCGGCGTATCGCCGACGGCAACGCCGCGGTCGTCCTCGGGGTAGCCGACGCAGACGGCCGACCACTCCCAGGGAGCGAGAAACTCGTGCGCGCTCGCTCTCTTGCGAACTACCGCACCTACGGGCGCTTCGCAGCAGAACTGCTGCGCCTACCAAGCCGTTCGCTCAAAGAGATCGCCGCCGATGTTGACCTGAGCGAGGCCGCATTCATGGACGACTTCCGCGCACGGGGACAGGCCGCGATCTTCGTAGGCTTTCACGCGGGCAACAACGAGCTTGGCGCTGCGTCGCTTGGCGAACGCAACTACGACGTGAACGTCGTCGCCGACGACAGCGCCTTCCCAGAGATGTACGAGCTCCTTCGCCGCCTTCGAGCAGCATGGGGAATCAAAGTGATCGACTGGAAGGCGATTCGTGAGGTGTTCAGTGCACTGAAGCGCGGTGGGTTCATCGTGCTACTTAGCGACTGGGGCTATAAACCCGACGGCATTCCCTGCCAGCTCTTCGGCCGATGGACAACACTTCCGAGTGGCCCAGCGGTACTAAGCGCACGCGGTAACGCGCCAATTGTGCCGTTCTTTGTTCGCCGCGAAGCTCCTGGAAAATTCCGCATTCTCTATGGCGCACCGATCAGTGCGGGTAATGGATCGCCAGCCGCACAGCTGCGCGCAACACAAGAGACCGCAACTGCGATGGAGGCTCTCATTCGCACGGAGCCGCTGCAGTGGAACTGCTTTAAACCAATGTGGCCAAACGCCGCCAAACAGCAAGAGCTTGCAGAGAGTGCAGCACGCATGTCAAAAGAGACAACACGCCGCGGAGGCGAGAGCGCATCATGAGCGCGGTGATCGGCTACCTCGTCATTGGCGCGCTCTCGTTCGTCTCTCGTCTTCCGGAGGCACTTCTCGTTGGAATCGCACGAGCATGGGGGAGAGCTGGCCCGCGCTTCATGCGGTCGCGTGCATCCCTTGCACGAAAGAATCTTGCTCGTGTCTACACCTACCGTGATGGCGTCGCGCCAACGAGCAGCGCACTTGATCGCGGTGTCGCGCTGCTCTTTGAGCACCATGTTCGCTTCTACATTGAAACGGCACGAGCGCCACGACACGCACGGAAGATCATCGCTACACGTGTCCGCCTAGAGAGCGAAGAGTCTGTGCGCGCTGCATTCACGCGCGACAGCGGTGGCGGAATCTTCCTCGCCGCACACTTTGGTGCCATTGAACTTCCTGGCAGCATTCTCGCCGATCGCAGTGGCATGAAGCCTGTTGCGCCAATGGAGGAGCTCGGCAATCCGGTGCTGCAACGCTGGATGTTGCGCGTGCGAGGCGATGGTCTAGGGCTACGCATCATTCGCGCGCAAGGCGCTGCAGCGGTGATGTCTGCGGAGCTCGCTGCGGGTGGCATCGTTGGCTTGGTTGGTGACCGAAACATCAGTGGGCGTGGAGTGCCTGTTTCACTCTTTGGTGCGCCTGCACGGCTGCCGATTGGCGCAGGGTTGCTCGCCGTAGAGAGCGGCGCGCGACTCTTCGTTGCGGCGGTCATTCGTGAAGATCGCGGGCTGTACACGGGCTACATTCGGCAGGTAGAGGTACCAGCGACTGGAGATCGCATGGAGCGAACACGTGTGGCGCTTGTTGGCGTTGCTGCAGCATTCGAAGAGCTCATCAGCAAGGCCCCTGAGCAGTGGTGGACGCTCTTCTACCCAATCTGGGACGATCTTCAGTCATGAGCCCAACAAAGCGACGGATGACTGGCCTGCAGGGGAGAGCCGACCTGCACATCCATACGATGGCTTCCGACGGCACCGCCGGTGTTGCGCAGGTGCTCGCGCGAGCCGAGGAGCTGCGACTCGATGTGATTGCGATCACAGACCACGATCGCATCGATGCTGCGAAGGCGGCACAGGCGATGGCGATCAAGAACAAGCTGCGCGTGCAGGTCATCGTTGGCGAGGAGATCTCGACGCTGCAGGGCCACGTGCTTGGGCTCTTCCTTGAAGAGCGTGTCCGCCCACTCCGGTCCCTTCGCCGCACCATTGCGGAGATCCACGAGCAGGGCGGGATTGCCATCCCAGCCCACCCACTCTTCCCACACCCTCTCTGCGCCCAGGCGGGGGCCCTGCGGGCCGTAGCGAACGATCGTGACCCTGCCTGCCGCCCCGATGCCTTAGAGACCTTCAACCCCACGATCTTCGGCACCTTCCCGCGGGCGCGGGTCCAGCGGCTGGCGAAGGAGCTTGGCCTCCCTGGGGTCGGCTCCTCTGATGCCCACGTGCTTGAGGCGATCGGGCGCGTCTACACGACCTTCCCAGGCCGTTCGGCCGCAGCGCTGCGTCGAGCGATCCTTGCGGGCACGGTGAAGCCAGGAGAGGGTGAGGACCACACCATGCTGGAGAGCCCCGCGATCTTCGCCCGGCAGATGCTGCGCAACCTCATTGGCCTTGGGCAGGACCTGCGCGGCGTCACACGACCGATCTGGACGCTCGGCGGCGAGCGACACGGTCGCGATCTTGGCTACCCGCATAGCCACAAGCGACCGGTGAAGCAGAAGTGAAGATCGGCCTCGTCACCCCGTACGTCTACCCAATGCCGGGCGGCGTCAACGATCACGTCGGCAGTCTCTACCGCGTCCTCCGTTCGCGTGGCCATGATGTGCGCATCATCACCAGCAGCCACGGATTACAAAAGGCATCCGAGGGCGATGTGATTCGCATCGGCAAAGGATTCAGCGTTCCCTTCAACGGCTCCATGGGCACGATCACGTTGAGCCCAACCTATCTGAAGCAGGTGCGCGAGCTGCTCGAGCGAGAACAGTTCGACGTGCTGCACTTCCACGAGCCATTCGTGCCGTTCCTTAGCCTCGTAGTGCTCACGCTTTCGAAATCGGTGAACATCGGCACCTTCCACGCATTCGGTGGACTCTCACTCAGCTATGAGTTTGGGCGACGCGTCATGGGTGACTACGCGAATCGACTGCACGGTCGCATCGCCGTGAGCCCAGCGGCACGTCATTTCATTAGCCGCTACTTTCCAAGTGAGTACAAGATCGTTCCAAACGGCGTTGAGCCGAGTCGCTATCGCAACGCGGTGCCGATCTCTCGCTATCGCGACGGCGTTCCGAATGTGCTCTTCGTTGGTCGCATGGAGCCACGCAAAGGCTTAATCCATCTCCTACGCGCGATCCGCAAGATGCAGGTCAACGGTGAACAGGTTCGACTCTTGATCGTTGGCACCGGGCCGGGTGAACGAGAAGCGCGACGCTACGTGCTGACGCGACAACTGAACGATGTCGAGTTCCTCGGGCGTGTGAGTGATGCAGAGAAGGCGCAGCTCTTCAAGACCGCAGATGTGTTCGTCTCGCCAGCAACTGGGCGAGAGTCGTTCGGTATCGTGCTGCTCGAGGCAATGTCTGCTGGTGCTCCGGTGATCTGTTCCGACATCCACGGGTATCGCGCAGTTGTGCGTCGCGAGCGCGATGGCATCTTGGTTCCCCCAGCAGATTCTGACGCGCTGGCCGATGCGCTCGGACGCGTGATCCATGATCCAGAGCTGAAGGCTCGATTGAGCGCTGCAGGCATTGAACGCTCAGAGCTCTTCACGTGGGATCGCGTCGGCGCGTCGGTTGATGAGTACTACGGCTTCGTGATCCGTCGCCTTGCGGAGCAGGGCGCGCTACCAAGTGGCTTTAGCGCACCGATCCCTCCACCACCAGGGCCGCGTCGCCGCAGCGCCTAGCCCTTCGTTCGCTACGCCTGCGCGAGTCGCGAGGCGAGTTCGCAGAGCAGACGGGCGGTGAGGCCCCAGACCCGTCGCTCTCCTGGCACTGGAATCACGCCATATCGCAAGCGTTGCCCCTGCTCTTCGGCGTCAACGACGTGCACCTCATGTCGCGGATCAAAGAGCCCAAGTTCAGCACCGAGTGTCTCGGCAACTTCGCGCGGGTCTGGTGTGATCAGCGGCGTTTGCGGCGCAACAGCAACGAGCACCTGCACAAGGAAGTTGCTCGCTGGCACGTACGCGGCATCGAGAGAGCCCACAAAACGAATGTCGTGTTCTGGATCAGCAGCATGAAAGCCAAGCTCTTCATGGAGTTCGCGGATCGCCGTCTCTTGCGGCGTTTCGTTCCCCTCAAGTTCACCGCCCGGAAGAGCGATCTGTCCGCCGTGGCGACCGTGCTCTGCGCGCTTAATCAGCAGCACCTGGCAGTCGTACGGATGCGGATCAACGCTGTCGCCACCACCGGTCGGGCTGCAACTCCCTAGGGCCACAGGTGGCACAAGAAGGGCGGTCACCACCGCAATGCGCGGATTCGCGCTCGCGGGCGGATTCAGGTCAACGGGCTCGAGGCCTGGCAGGCGGAGCGGGGTCAGCGCCTCAGGAAGCGGAAGGGGGAGTGCGGGGAGACGCCCCGTCGCATCGCGACGGAGCGCCTCCTCAATACGGTCTGCGAGTCGGTTGATCAACGCGTCAGATCAGCTCGGCCGGCCCGATGCCCCAGGCGAGCGCACAGGGATCCGCGGCGGTCGCGGCGTGCCGTGGTTCGCTGGGAGCGGCTTCGGCTTGCGGCGCAGGGCATGCTCGAGTACCTGGCCGATCGTCTCCACCGGAATGATCTTTAGCGACTTGCGGATCTCCTCAGGGATCTCCGACAGGTCCTTCTCGTTCTTCTTCGGAATCAACACCACGCGTGCCCCAGAGGCGTGTGCTGCCAGCGCCTTGCTCTTGAGGCCACCGATCGGCAGCACGCGGCCGCGCAAGGTGATCTCGCCAGTCATCGCCACCTCTTTACGAACCGGGATGCCGGTGAGCGCCGACACGATCGCCGTCGCCATCGTCACGCCCGCCGAAGGGCCATCCTTCGGAATTGCGCCTGCTGGCACGTGAATGTGCAGACCAGACTTCTCGAAGCGCTCTGGCGCAATGCCGAGTTCCGCTCCGTGTGCCTTGATCCACGTGAGTGCGGCGCGCGCCGACTCCTTCATCACATCGCCGAGCTGGCCGGTGAGGATCAACTCCTCACGCCCCTCCATTACACCAACCTCGACGGTAACCACATCGCCACCGACAGGCGTCACAACGAGGCCTGTGGCTGAACCGATCTGATCGTCGTTATCCATCTCGCCGTACTCGTGCCGCTCTGGCCCGAGCCAGGTGGCAAGCCGCTTGGCATCAACCTCAGGCTTACGCCCCTTCTTCTCAGCAACGGCGCGTGCCAACTTGCGCATCACGGTGGCGATCTCTCGCTCCGCATTACGCACGCCCGCTTCGCGCGTGTAGTGACGAATCAGGTGCACGAGCGTCTCGTCGGGAACGATCGCCTGCGCCTCGGTCAACCCGTGGTTCTCGCGCTGCTTCGGCAAGATGTAGCGTTTCGCGATCTGCACCTTCTCCGCCTCGGTGTATCCCGGAATCTGGATGATCTCCATGCGGTCGCGCAGCGGCGCAGGAATGGTGTCGAGCTGATTCGCGGTGGCAACGAAGAGCACCTGCGAAAGATCAAACTCCACCTCTAGGTAGTTGTCCTGGAAGGTGGCGTTCTGCTCTGGGTCGAGCACTTCAAGAAGTGCCGACGACGGATCGCCGCGGAAGTCCGCGCCGAGCTTGTCGATCTCATCGAGCATGAAGACAGGATTCTTCGTTCCCGCCTGCTTGATCCCCTGCACGATGCGGCCGGGGAGCGCGCCGATGTAGGTGCGGCGATGCCCACGAATCTCCGCCTCGTCGTGCAAGCCACCAAGGCTCATGCGCACAAACTTGCGACCCATCGCGCGAGCGATCGACTTACCAAGTGACGTCTTACCAACGCCTGGAGGGCCGGCGAAGCAGAGGATTGGGCTCTTCACCTGCGGGGCGAGCTTGCGCACCGCGAGGTACTCAATGATCCGCTCCTTCACCTTCTCCAAGCCGTAGTGATCATCGGCGAGCACCTTGGCCGCCTCCTTGATTTCGATGCGGTCTTCTGTGGCAACGTTCCACGGCATCGAGATCAACCAATCGACGTACGTGCGAATCACGCCAACCTCGGGCGAGGCTGATGGGATACGGCTCATGCGATCGAGCTCCTTGAGTGCGCGCGACTTGATCTCCTCCGGCATGCCAGAGGCCTCAACCTTCTCGCGCAGCTCATTCGTCTCTGCCTGCTGCGGATCCTCTTCACCGAGCTCACGCTGAATCGCCTTGAGCTGTTCGCGCAAGAAGTATTCACGCTGACTCTTGTCCATCTCGGAGCGCACGTCAGATTGAATCTTCCCCTTGATCTCGAGGATCTCAATCTGTCGCGACAAGAACGACGCGACGTACTTCAGTCGCGCCACCACATCGATCGTCTCGAGCAGCTCCTGGCGCTGCTCGGTGGTCATGTCTGGGGTGTAGGCCGTCATGTCGGCCAGCAGCCCTGGATCACTAATGTTCTTCGCCGCGACAGCCGCTTCAGGTGGCACCGGTGCGCCAGAGGTGACGTACGTCTCTACCTGCGCCTGCACGCTGCGCATCAGCGCCTCTACCTCAACGCCGGTGACCTCAGGCGTTTCGACGATGGTCCCCTTCAACATGAGTGCGGCACCAGTGGTGTCGAGCGACTTCACCTTAAGGCGACGCTGCCCCTGCACCACGGCGCGCAGTGTGCCGTCGGGAAGGTTCACCACCTGGGCGATCTTGGCGAGCGTGCCCATGGCGTGTAGCTGATCAACGGAGGTGATCTCTTCTTGCTCTGGTTCACGCTGGGTGACCAGGGCGATCCAGCCACCGGCAGCAGCAGCAGCGCGAATGGCGGCGACACTCTTGTCGCGGCCAACCTTGAGCGGCGCAACCATCTCGGGGAAGATGACGATCTCGCGGAGGGGAACAAGGGGGAAGGATCCGCGACCACGTGGCACAACCGTGTCGTCGTCGCTTGCGGCAACAGCCTCGTCAATGGCGAGCTGCTCCTCTTCGTTGAGCTCCTCATCCAAATCTGCCTGAATCTCTCGTTCGGTTCGCTCACTCATGCTCGTCCCCTTCCTGCCGCAGCCTGCGGCGCTCGCTTCGCCTCTTTGCTTTGACCCTCTTCGTACAGTCGTTCCAAAATTCGTTCCCCGAGCCGCTCCTCGAGTTCGAAGAGGAGCTTGATCCCGGCGAGGTTGACCCCAAAGTCTTGGGTGAGGTGACGTATCCAGAGGATTCGCCGCAGATCGTTCTCAGAGAAGAGGCGGATGTTCGATTCGGTCCGGGAGGGGCAGATGAGGCCCTCCTCCTCGTAGATCCGTAGGGTTCGTGGATGGGCCGAAACGATATTGGCGGCCACGCTGATCACGTAGACCGGCCGCGCTGGATCGACGCCGGCACCCCTGCTCTTCAACACCCAGACAGGCTACAACCCTATCAATGCCATTGTCAAGAGAGTTATCCACAGAGTAGGAGGTCTAGAGACGGAGACGCCCCCGTAAGGGGCGAGTAGCTTCTGGGGTTTCTGGAGCGCTGAAGGACCTACTCGAGGTCGCGGCGGTACGGAACGTCGAGGATCACCGTGTTGCGTCGGCCAAGCAGCGTCTCGCGAAGGCGCTTCCCGTTGCCGTTATGCAGGATGCGATCCCACCAGTGTCGACCGGCGTACTCGGGAATCAACACTACGTTGATGCGGCGCTGCTCTGCTGGCAGGTGCGAATCTTCATCCTCAATCTCGTCGAGGTAGTGGCAGATCGGCTCCACGATGGCGCGGAATGGAGACTCAACGGTAACCAGGCGGACGCCAGGGAAGAGCCGCTCAAAGCGCTCACGGATCTCGGCCTCTTCCGTTGCATCAAACACCACGCGTACCGCGGTTAGCTCACCGGTTGTTCCCTCGAGAATTCGACCGAGTGTAATTGCACGAACGGTTGAGCGATTGATTTCGCCGAACGGCGCGATGATCCTTCGCGGCCGATGTGGCGCATCAAACACCAGGTTCGGCTTGATTGCCAGCTCACGCTCATGCAGGTTGTAGCGGCGGCGTACGAATGCCATGAACACAACGCCAATCGGCACGAGCACAAAGATGATCCAGCCACCAACAGCAAACTTTGCAAGCGTGATGATGACAAGCACAACGCCAGTGACGACTGCGCCGACTCCATTTAGCAGCGCCTTCTTCTGCCAATCGGCACCGCGAACATTTCGCCAGTGCACAACCATGCCAGTCTGGCTAATGGTGAATCCGAGGAAGACGCCAATCGCGTACGCAGGAATCAAGAGCGTCACGAGTGCGCCGGTTGCAAGAAGGAAGATAACGGCGCCGACAGCAATGGTGAGAATGCCACCTGCATAGGCGAGGCGGTCACTTCGCTGTCCAACCTGCCGTGGAAGGAATCCGTCACGAGCCAAGATTCGTGCGAGCTGCGGACCGCCGTTGAATCCAGTGTTTGCGGCAAGGAGCAGAATTCCAGTCGTCGCAATCTGATAGATCACATAAAAGATGCCATCGCCGAATGAGGCCCGAGCAACTTGTGACATTAACGTTTCGCCACCGACCTCTTGCGGAACCTTGCCAAACGCGAAGGCGAGCAGTGAGATACCGAAGAAAATCGTCGCAAGAAGAATTGACATGATGCTCATGGTGTTAGCGGCGTTCTTTGCCTCAGGCTTCTTGAAGGCAGGAACTCCATCCGAGATCGCCTCTGTTCCGGTCAGTGCTACCGAACCGTAGGCAAATGCCTTGAGTAGCAAGAACGGCAGGATCAGCTGCATCTCGCTATGCGGAATGACGGTGACCCCCTCGCTCCAGTTCACGGCCGGGTCGCCGAGCGCGATGCGAATAAGACCAATGGCGATCACCGCCAGCGCGCCAAAGACGAATAGGTACGTAGGGATGGCGAACAGTTTTCCTGACTCGCGCAGGCCTCGAAGGTTGGCAAGAACCAGAAGAACGAGGGCGCCAATGGCCATCTCGACACGGAACGGTGCAAGCTCAGGGAGCGCCGAAGTGATGGCGGCAACACCGGCGGCCGTGCTTACCGCGGCTGTGAGGACATAGTCAATAACAAGGCTGGATGCAGCAATGAGCGCGGGGCCAGTGCCGAGCGTGCTCTTGGCAACGGCGTATGCGCCGCCGCCCTTCGGGAACCCGAAGCAGACCTGTCGATAGCTGAGCGCGACGACGGCCAGAAGAAGGCCAACCGCGAGCGCGACGACGGGGCCGAAGGCGAGATAGGTCGCACCCGCTGATGCGAGCACGATCAAGATCTCCTCGCTCGCGTAGGCGCTCGACGAGATCGCGTCGGAGGAGAAGATTGGTAGCGCAAGGGTCTTGCTGAGGCGCTCCTCGCCCTCCTCAGCATTTGAGATCGGTCGCCCAAAGATGAAGCGCTTTGCGGCGGTGGTGGCCTTCCCTAGGTCGTGGACCGGGGCACTGCCAGCCGCTGATGCGACGAGGTGGTCTGGAGAGGGCTCGACAAAGAGCTCCTCGCCTGTGTCGTTGTGGTTCCAGTCAGGCTTCGTTTTCTGATCGTCAGAGGTCATCGCGGCTCACTGCACCTTTCCCAATGGTTTTTCGTCAATTACGGGTGCCCTAATCCTATACCCGCGCTCTCTCCCGCTCCGATTCGTGCGGCGTCACCCGCACGAGGAGAGCCCCCGCCAGGCTCGCAGCGTTCACCGGAGTCACCTCAATCGCGCTCGTCCCGATGAAGGAAGAGGCTGCGCTCAACTCTGTATCCCACTCGTCACTCGCACGCTTCCACGCAAGCAGCGAGCCCGTTGGTGTCAGAAGCGGAGCAGCCAGTCGAATGAGCTCACCCAAGGGTGCGACAGCACGGGCCGTGATTACATCAAAACGTACGCCCCCGCCCTGTGCGAGATCTTCGGCGCGTGCATGTGCAACACGCAGTCGCGGCGCAAGTCCACTCACTGCGGTCACCGCTTCAAGGAATCGTGCCTTCTTTCCAATCGATTCAATAAGCGTCATTGAAAGATTGCTGTGGTGTGAAAGCAAGCGCGCCGCCAGCGGTATGCCAGGGAACCCACCACCAGATCCAAGGTCGGCAATCTTTCCGCCGTTGGGAAGGAGCCGCTCAATGTGGGGCGCAGCTACCAGTGAATCAAGAAGATGCCGCGTCGCGCGTTCGAGCGGATCACTGACGCGCGTGAGGTTGATTGCCGGGTTCCATGCATCCAGCAGCCGCAAGTGTGCAGTGATGATTGCCGTTTCGGCAGCAGAGAGTTCAAGAAGTGAGGCTGCGGAAAGATGGCGTGCTAGTTCGTCAAGCGTGTCACGTTCCGTTGGCGGCAACGCACTCGGATCAGTGGGAAGCGGTGCGCGTTCGGAAGGTGTCGTGTCGGGACTCAGTCGCTCGCTCCGCTCTTCGGCGTTGCGCTGCGCGCTGGTCGGCCCATAGAGCGACGCACGACGTCGAGAACCTCTTCAATCGACTTCTCTGCATCACCCTTCTCTGCCGCATCTTTCATGCAGCCGCGAATGTGATCTTCAAGGATCAG
>CAJABS010000012.1 GCA_903938075.1 uncultured Chloroflexota bacterium
ACCCGCTGCGATCTCAGCGCTCACCGCGCTCGGCCTTCACCCCATCACGGAGGAGTCAGACCCTACCGGCGAGGCGAGCGCACCACTCGACGCGGGCATCATCGGCGCGATCTTGCGCGGACCTCGCTCCTAACTCCTAGGGCGCCCATGGCTGCACGCACCCTTCGCATCGCCACCTGGAACGTCAACGGCCTCCGCGCCCGCGCTGAGCGAGTTGCCGCCTGGCTTGATGCGGCCGAGCCAGACATCGTGCTGTTGCAAGAGACGAAGTGCGATCCGTCCCAGATTCCTGAAGGGCTCTTCTCGACGCGATCCTATGAGGTCGCCGCCCTCGGCGCGGGCGGGCGCAACGGGGTGCTGATCGCATCGCGACACGGCCTCAGCGAGGTGCAGGAGAGCATCGCCGACTATGCCCCGAAGAACCACGACGAGTCGCTCCCCGATCTGCTCAGTGAGCCGCGACTCATCAGTGCCGTCTGCGGCGGTCTACGCGTTGCATCGGTGTATGCGCCGAATGGACGTGAGGTAGACGCGCCACACTTCCACGCCAAGCTGCACTGGTACGGCGCCCTGCGCGCCTGGTCGGCGGAGCGCATCACTGAGAGCGCACCACTCCTCCTTGGAGGCGACTTCAACGTGGCTCCGACCGATGCTGACGTGTGGGACCCAGCCGCACTCGTCGGGGCAACCCATGTCACCCCGCGAGAGCGCGACGCCTGGAACGCTCTCGTTGGCCTCGGGCTGATGGATGCGGCACAAGCAGTCGTAGCGGATGGAGATCGCGCACCGTTCACCTGGTGGGATTACCGCGGCGGTGCCTTTCATCGCGGCTGGGGGATGCGCATCGATCATCTACTCGTTGAGCCTCGTGCCGGCTCCATTGTGACGAGCAGTGTTGATCGCGATGGGCGAAAGGGCGAGTCGCCATCAGACCACGCCGCGCTGATGATTGACCTGGCGCAACAGGCGTGATTACCGAACGACTACCCGCGCGCACCCCGCACTCTGCAGCGGAATTGATGCCGCGCGCCGCAGCGATCATTCGGGCTGGTGGCCTTGTCGCCTTCCCCACAGAGACCGTCTACGGACTCGGAGCAAACGCGTTTGACGCGCCGGCTGTCGCACGCATCTTTGAAGCGAAGGGCCGCCCAACCTTTGACCCGCTCATCGTGCACATTGCCGTACGCGCCGATCTCACCCGCCTCTTCACCGATGATGCGCTCGCAGATCCGCGCATCACGATCCTTGCGGATGCCTTCTGGCCAGGAGCCCTCACGATTGTTGCCGCTGCACGGCCTGAGGTTCCTGGTCTCGTGCGCGCGGGGCTCGACACCGTTGGTGTGCGCCTCCCACGGCACGAGACAGCACTGGCGCTCATCCGCGCGGCGGGCACACCGATCGCTGCGCCGAGCGCAAATCGTTTCGGGCGTCTCTCCCCCACCACCGCCGACCATGTGCTTGAGCAGCTTGACGGGCGCATTGACGCGATTCTCCTCGGAGAGGCAACCGATATAGGTGTTGAGTCCAGTGTCGTCGCACTTGATAGCAGCGGACCTGTTCGTCTGCTGCGACACGGCGGCATCCCCCTTGAAGATCTCGCGCGGGTGCTCGCCGACCACGGCGGCATCGTCGCAGTTGCACCGACGGCACAGCCGGGCGTGCCACTACAGGCGCCCGGCATGACCGAGTCGCACTATGCACCGGTCGTGCCGCTCCTCTTGGTAACGGGAGAGTTCCCTGCTGGCGTCACGGAGTGCGCGCTGCTCGCGCCAGATCGCGCGACCCTCACGCAGCTCGAAGGTCTTGCCGCGGCTTCCGGGGCCACGGTTCATGCGAGCGTTGTCCTCTCTGAGGCGCTCGATCCCGTTGCCGCCGCCGCCCACCTCTTTGAGCGCCTGCATGACCTTGAGGCCATACTTCTTCGCAGCGCGGTGCCTGCCGCGAAAATCATCGCCGCCCCCTATCCTGAGGGCGGCCTCGGTTCGGCAATTGCGGACCGCCTGCGCCGCGCCGCAGCCACGCCGCAGTAGGGGGGAACCGCATGACCACACCGCGCAGCAACTGGCTCTCACAGGCGATCACCGCCGATGCGCTGAAGCGCTTCCCCCAATCCATCGCCGGCCAGGCGGTCTTCGCCACGGGCCTCGTCATGATGCTCGCGGCAGGGGTCGGCCTTCCGTCGTGGGAGATCCTGCATCAGGGCCTCAGTAAGCAGCTCGGCATTCAGATCGGCACCGCCGCGCAGTTGAGCGGCATCTTCGTGCTGCTCCTCTGGATCCCACTCCGGCAGCGCCCTGGCCTCGGCACCCTCAGCAACATTGTGATCATCGGCTGGGTGATGAACGTTGAGCTTGCCCTCCTTGAGTTTGCTGGGGTCCCCTCGGCAGCAGAGATTGCCACGCAGCCGCTACTCGCTGGTGCGCTGGCGATCGCTGGCACGGCAGTGGTCGGTATCGGCTCCGGCATCTATATCGGCAGCGGCAATGGCCCAGGGCCACGCGACGGACTTATGACCGGACTCCACCACCGCACTGGGCAGGCGATCTGGAAGATGCGCACCGCCATCGAGGTGGTTGTCGGTGTCTTAGGGATCGTGCTCGGCGGCACATTCGGCTTCGGCACCATCTGGTTTGCCTTCACGATCGGGCCGCAGGTGCAGTTCTGGCTCGGTCGGTTTGACCCGAGCGGTCGCGCCAAGCGACAGGCTGCAGCGGCAGATCGCCGCTGAGTTCGTGCCGCTAGCGCGGCAGAATTGAGTCGATCGCGATCGCGGCGAAGATCAACGTGAGGTAGCTGATCGAGTAGCGATAGAGGCGCGTTGCTCCGCGCAACAGCCCATCGCCGAGTACATCACTGCGCAGCCGCCACGCACGCAGCAAGAAGATGCCGCCGCCAACGATTGCCACGGCTAGGTAGACGAGTCCCATCCCCGCTACCGCCCAGAGCATCAGGCTCATCACCACAAGCAGGATCGTATAGAGCCAGATCTGCCTCGCAGTCTCCGCGGGGCCCGCGGTCACCGGAAGCATCGGCACACCCGCCGCGGCGTAATCGGGGCCGATACGCAGTGCGAGCGCCCAGAAGTGTGGCGGTGTCCAGTAGAAGACCAGGGCGAAGAGCAGGATCGGCACCAGCGAGATATCACCCGTCACGGCGGCCCAGCCGATCACTGGCGGAAGGGCACCCGCCGCTCCGCCGATCACGATGTTCTGTGGGGTGGATCGCTTCAGGATCAGCGTGTAGATCAGCACGTAGAAGGCGATGGCTAGAAGTGAGACGAACGCCGCCATCATCGTGGTCGTGAACGCGAGGAAGAGAAAGCTCGCGACACCAAGGATGCTCGCAAAGAGGAGTGCGGATCCGATGCTAATTCGGCCCGTCACGAGCGGGCGTGCGGCGGTGCGCGCCATCTTCGCGTCAATATCGGCATCAATGATGCAGTTGAAGACATTGGCACTTGCCGCACTGAGAGTTCCCCCGACGAGCGTTGCTGCAATCAGGGTGAGTGGCGGAAAGCCGTGTGCGGCAAGGAGCATCGCAGGGACGGTGGTGATGAGCAGCAGCTCGACGATACGGGGCTTTGTCAGTGCGACGTAGGCGAAGATCGTCTCGCGGAGTGTCAGCTCGCTGCGCTTAGTCCCCCCAGGGGAAGAGCCGCCGGCGGAACGCCCCTCAAGGAGTGCGATGGAGGCGGCACCGACGGTGAGGACCCAGATGAAGGTTGCGAGCGCGACGTGGAGGGTCTGGGTCCACGGTGCGAGCTTGGTGAAGATCTGGATGGCACCGATCACGCACTGCACGGCAAAGACCGCCACCGCGTACGTGAGCAGCTGGCGTACGCGCATTGGACTCCCCTTCTCGCGACGAACGACCCAGAGCGCCGAGATAAGGATGAGCGCAACGATCGCCGTCGCGTAGCGGTGCACGATCATTGGCGTCGAGAGTTCGGTGATCGGTGGGAAGAGGGTGCCCCCCATAAGCGGCCAGTCGGGATAGAGGAGGCCCGTTTCGGTGCCCGTCACGTTGGATCCGAAGAGAAGCAGTGCATAGATCGCGCCCGCCGCAACGATCGGTGCGACGACGCTCCCGCTCGCGCGGCGAATGCCCGCAAGCGTCTCGTCGTAGCCACTGCGCGCGAGTACCCAGACCTGCAGGCCAACAAAGGCCATCGCCGAGGCGAGATGCGCGGTCACTGATTGCCCTGAGTTCGACTCAAGGACCGTTTGGCGCCCAAGCCAGGCTTGGAAGAGAACGAGCCCGAGTAGGGCGATTGAGGCCCCCTGTAGTGATCGTCGACCCTTGAGGTTTCGGAGCGCAATGACGACAACCGAGAGGGCAATGAGACCGATCAACGCCGCAATCGCGCGGTGGATCCACTCCAGCCATGCCTTGTAGGCAATGACGTCGCCTGAGTCGGTGGTTGGTGGGATCAACTGCCCGTAGCAGAGTGGCCAATCGGGGCAGCCCATCCCGGAGTCCGTTGCGCGAACAATCACGCCGATCACCACGAGGCCGATCGTGGCGCCGAGGAGAAGTCGTACTGCTGCGCGGAAACTCTTCATAGGTAGATGGTACGCCGACCCTCAGAAACGTGGGATAGAGTGGGAACATGAAGAACTACCTACGAAGCACTGTTCTCGCCTCCCTCTGCGCCGCACTTATCGCCTGCGGAGGTGCCACCCCCTCCCCCACCCCTTCGTCGAGCGCCAGCGGTAGCGACCGAAGCGGCTGCACCGATGCATGGCCTGCAGCAGGCCAGGCGAGCTCCACTGGACCACTGCCGCTCCTGGCAAACAGCGACCTCGCTCCAGGTGCCAATCGACTCATCCTCGGACTCGTTGACGGCGCCAGCTTCCCGCTCGGCTCCTCCGCCTGGTCGCTCAAGAGCGAAGTCTTCGACATTACGAACGACGGCTGCACGCCACTGGCGGCTGCATCACCACTCCCTTTTACCTGGGCGATCACGGATGTGCGCGGCTTCTTCATCGGCAGCACCGAGATCCCTGTTGGCGCGCGTGAGATTGGCCTGGTTGTCAGCGGCACTGACGCCACTGGTGCCACCGTGCTCGTGCGCTTCACCTCGTTCGTTAGGCCAAAGGGAACCGCGCCGCGCCCTGGAGATGCGGCACCAACCGTTGCCACGCCACTCGCGGCCACAAACCCCCAGGGCATAGCAGGGGTATCAACAGATCCAGAACCACGCGCGGAGTTCTATACGAACTCCGCCTCGGAGCTCCTTGCCGCAGGAACCCCCTTCCTCATTGCCTTCGCCTCACCCGCGTTCTGTGTCTCGCAAGCCTGCGGGCCAACGCTCACACTCTTGAAGAGTGCCGCCGACCAGCATCCGGGGGTCGTCATCGTGCACGTTGAGCCGTACCAGATGAGTTGGAACGGCACGCGCCTGATTCCTGTTCTTGCAGCCGGCGGTGGTCTTCAGGCCACGAGCATCGTGACCGCATGGCAGGTTCCCGTTGAGCCATGGATCTTCACCGTAGGACGTGACGGTCGCATCCTGCGCTCCCTTGAGGGGGTTATCAGCCCAGAAGAGTTTGACGCTGCGCTGGCCGAACTCGCCGCGAACTAACTAGCGGCCGCTGCTACCAGGGGCGCCGATCGGCTCCCCCGCTGCACAGAGCGGACAGTCGACTGGCTCATACGTCGGCAGGTCAAGAGTGATCCCTGCAATCAATGGAATCGGATCACGACCCTCTGCCTCAATGGCGGTGAGCCCTGGCGTGCGACTGGCAACGACCGCAGCGGCGATCGGATGTGCGCCCGCGGCATAGAGCGGCGGGAGGAGTGCTTGGAGTGATCCGCCTGTCGTCAGAATGTCATCAACCAGGAGCACGCGGGCTCGTGGCGGAATCTGAAAGCCGCGACGGAATTCGCGACGAGTGAGCCCGTCGTCACCACGCACCTCTTCAGCAAAGAGGCCGCGAACGCCGAGGAGTCGGCCAATCTCGTAGGCCAACAACACGCCACCCGTCGTTGGCCCAACGACGAGGTCAATGTCACCACCAAGCGCCTGAACGTTCTCGAGGCTCTGCACCGCGAGTGCGTGTGTGATCTCTGCAGCGGCAGATGGATGCTGCAGTAGCGACCACTTCTCCAGGTACTGATCACCATGGCGTCCGCTTTTGAGCAGGAAGTGGCCACGTTGCAGCGCGCCAGTAGCAAGTAGAAGGCCTTCGATCCGCCGGGTTGTTGCAGCACGGTCACGCGGATCAACAGGGGTGGCGGGGTAACCCGCGGGTGGTGTCAGCGACTCGCGAAGGGGGCGAAGTGGTTCACTCATGGCGAGAGCCTAGCGCGCTCCCGCGTAACGCGAGAACGTTGGTCTCGCCGCGCGCCGCCACCGCACGCCGCAGAGAGTCACCCACCGCCCCAGGGAGTCGCGGGTCAGCCCAGAGTGCCGTCCCAAGACTCACCGCGCTTGCGCCAGCGGCGAACGCATCAAGCGCATCGGCCGGCGAGCCGATCCCTCCCCCGCCAATAATCGGTGCGCCAGCGCCACTTGCCGCCTCAGCGATTGCTGCGAGTGCGGCGGGGCGCACCAGTGGCCCAGAGAGCTCACCAGCACCTGCAGCTAAGGCTGGCCCACGTCGGGTGCGGTCAGGGAGGAATCCGTGCGGCGATCCACTCACAGAGAGCACATCGATTCCCGCGTCGATTGATTCGCTGGCGAGACGGCGGATCTCACTCGCCGCTGACGAGACCTTCGCGATGAGTGGCCGGTCGGTAGCGCCGCGCGCCGTATCAATGAGTCGCAGCGACTCATCCGCCGAGGACTCCCATCGAGCACCCTCAAGGCCATCGCATGGAGCGGTGAGGTCAACCTCAAGGGCCGTGATGCCGAGCTCATCGGCGCGACGCTCAACCCGCGCGATCAACTGGGCAAGCTCCTTCACCGACGTGGCGACGAGCGAGAGGG
>CAJABS010000013.1 GCA_903938075.1 uncultured Chloroflexota bacterium
GACCGCAACGGCCTGCGCTGGCTCGGCGTTTTTGTGCCCCCCTCTAAGCAGTACTGCACCATGAAGAACTTGGTCCCTGAGAGCGAGAAGTGGCCGAAGCTGAGCGAGGCGGTGAGCGAGCTCGGCATTCTCGTCGAGGGCCAGCCGCACCGGGCAGAGACCGACGCCCGCACCGCCGGACGCATCTTTATTGAGATGGTCCGCCTCGGCTTTTAATCGCACACCACCGTGCCACTCTGTTGGCACAGGTGGCAGGTACGGTGTGGTCGTGATGGGTCCGCGAAGGCGCTGCCAATCGCCGACCCCGAAGCGGAAGGAGTCCCAATGCGTCCTACCCCTAGCCGAGTCCGCGCCGATGTTCCCAACGAAGAGCCACAGGAGCGTGGCCGCCTCATGAGCGTCTATGTGGCGGGTGAGACCGCCTACTGCGCCTGGGGCTACCCCAGCGAGCGCCTGCTGATCACTGCCGCTCCCATGAGCGCCGAGATCGCCGATCTCATCAACAAGCTCGAGGCCCGCACCCCAGTCTTCCTGGAAGAGGCGGCCACCGAGTCCGAGGAGATCGATTTCGCCGCCTCGTTCGGGCGACACCTACCACAAGGGACGCCGCGCCCCGTGCGCCAAGATCCGGCAACACCGCCTTCGCTTCCGAAGGCGCTCATCGACATCCTCAAGAACCGCACGGCGAATCGCCGGAGGATCTCATGAGCGGCACGCTGCACAAGGGCTCAACCTGTCCGATCTGTACAAAGGGGAAGCTCGTGCCGATTGTGTACGGCCTTCCTGGTGTGGAGTTGCGGCGAGATTCTGAGATGGGCCTCGTCTCTCTCGGCGGCTGCGTCGTGAGGGGCAACGACCCGGAGCTTGAGTGCCTCGGCTGTGAGGCGCGATTCATGCGTGACGGTGAGTGGGTGCTGATCAATGAGCGATAGCCAACCGAGCGATCGACAGCGCCTCATCGGCGGGCTCCTTGGCGTCATCGTGGGTGACGCCATCGGTGTGCCGTGGGAGTTTCAGCCGGCGAACACCGCGCCGCGGCCAACACCAGCGGTCGGATTCCAATCGTTCCAGCAGCCACCAGGAACCTGGTCCGACGACGGATCCATGACACTCGCTCTGCTTGAGTCACTTCTTGAGGCTGGCTGGGATCTTGAAGATCAGGGCCGGCGTTTCTTGGCCTGGTTCGACGAGGCGCAATACACCGCAACCGGCGTCTGCTTCGACTCAGGCATCGCCACCACGGCGGCGCTGGATCGCATTCGCGCCGGCACCCCTGCGGCACGCGCCGGGAGCGACGGCGACCGGTCGCAGTCAAACGGCGGCCTCATGCGCATCCTGCCCGTGGCGCTGATGGGTCGCGACCTAAGCGACGCAGAGCTGGTGGCTCGCGCCGAGGCTGGAACCAGGGTGACCCACGCCCATCCACGAGTGGTGGTGGCATCGGCCATCTACGTGCTTGTGGCGCGAG
Organism: uncultured Chloroflexota bacterium; assembly: GCA_903938075.1. Classification (GTDB taxonomy): domain Bacteria; phylum Chloroflexota; class Limnocylindria; order Limnocylindrales; family Limnocylindraceae; genus Limnocylindrus. The sequence continues at coordinate 1,469 of CAJABS010000013.1, forward strand.
CGCTCCTGCGCGGTGAGGCGCCCCGCGCGGCGATCGACTGGGCAGTAGCGACACTGGGCGATCTCTACGCCAGTACCCCCGAGAAGCGAGAGCTGATCGCCAGCTGCTTGGTGCACAAAGAGGGGCTGGGGCACGCCTACGTGGCCGATAGCCTACTGAGCGCCCTAACGGCACTCGAGCAGGGGAGCAGCTTCCGTGAGGTGGTGGAACTCGCCATCTCGTACGGGCACGACACCGATACAACCGCCGCGATTGCTGGTGGACTCGCCGGGATTCAGTACGGCGCCGCCGCTGTTCCTGAAGAGTGGATGGTCGCGATGCGTGCAGCTCCTGGCTGGTTCATCGTTGACACGTTGGCGCACCAGCTTGGTGATCGCGGGTAGGAAGCACCGCCGCCAACGGCTATTGACATTTAACGTGTCATATGTATAATTCCCACATGAGCCCAAAACCCACCCCAAAGCGTCCACAGAAGAGCAGGGCGAAGGCTGCTGCCATTTCGCCAGCCGCCGAGCAGACCTACTCCTTGAAGGAGGTAGCTGCACAGGTGGGCCTCGAGCTTCGTGTGCTGCGCTCGTGGATGGGACACCCGTATCGCATCCTCCCGGGCTTCGGTCGGGGCTCCGGCACGCGCTACCCGCAGGCCTTTCTCGATCGCGCCAAGCTGGCCCAACGCCTGCGTGATGAACACCTCCCACTCGCCGAGGTTGCAAACCGCCTTCGTGGGGTGCCAGATCAAGAGCTCGAGCAGCTCCTTAATGGCGCACCAGCCCCGAGCGACCGCGCTTCGAAGGGGAGCGCCGCAGACTACGCAGCGGCCGTGCTCAACAGCAGGGGCGTAACCGTGTCCATGTTTGCGCTGGCAAAGCCGGTGAGGCAGCAGAGTCCGTTGCCTAAGGGGCCAACCCTTTCCCGTGCCTCGTGGGAGCGCATCCCCCTCTCGGACGCCATCGAGGTGCACGCTCGCCGCCCCATGACCCGCGAGGAGAATCGACTGCTCGACGACCTATTAAAGGAGGCGGAGCGGATCTTTGGTCCCCAGCCCCGGGGCAACTCGTAAGGGGTGCGCCGCGTTGACCTCACCAGAGCGAGGTCAATGACAGGAGAGGTGACAGAACGAAAGCTCAAAGAGAGGGCAAGCATGGCGAGTGGTATGACGGATTTGCGGAGGACAAAAAGCGATGACAACTGAAAACGGCCGAATCAAGGGAGGGCCTGAGATAGCAGGTGCGGTCATCCACTGACCGCAACTGTGGCGGCGGGGCTAACCCCGTCATCAGGCCAAAGGCCCCAGGTGGGGCGTAGTAGGAGGGTCAGTATGACCAGCAAGAAGTCCGGTGCCGCAGGCACCCTGTTCGAAATTGAGGGGGACCGCCTCCTCGCCCGCACTGAAGCGCACAGCTCGCGCTTCATCAAGATCACGGTGGTGGCACCACCGGTCACGAGCAAGCGCCCACGCCCAGCCGTTCGTATCGGCTTTGTTCTGGATCGCTCGGGCTCCATGCAGGGGGATCCAATCCGCAACGCCCGCAAGGCAATCCTTGATGGCATTGACATGCTTTCGGGGCGGGATGAGTTCGCCGTTGTCGCCTTTGATGACCGCGTGGAGACCCCTGTCTCGCTGACAGGAGTGCTCGAGGGTCGGCGTACCGCCAAGGTGGCGATCCCGATGATCGAGGCGCGGGCCAATACAAATCTCTGTGACGGCTACCTCACCGGTGCCCAAGAGGTTGGTGGAGGTGCTGGCGAAGACATCATTCGCCGGGTGATCCTGATCTCTGACGGGCACGCCAATGCTGGCGTCACCGATTCAGCGACGCTGGCGCGTCACGCCTCCGAGCTGCGCGCGCGGGGCGTCAGCACCGCAACGCTCGGCATCGGCGATGGCTTTGACGAGGCCCTGATGTCGGCGATTGCAAATGGTGGCGGCGGGCCGGCGCAGTACGCCGGCGACCCTGACCAGATCGGCGCCGCGATTGCCGAGTGCATCGGCGAGGCCCTTGAGGTCACCCAGCGCGATGCGCATGTGGTGATTACGGTGCCAGGTGCCGATATTGAGTTGCTCAGCGCGGGCGACGTAACGTCGCGTCGCGGGGAGCTGCGGGTAGCGCTTGGCGATCTGGCTGAGAGCCAGGAGCGCGAGGTCGTACTTCGGGTTCGGCTCCCGCTGGGTAGCGAGGCGGAGCAGGTTGGCCTCACCGCCGTGCTCACTGGGCGTGACGATGCGGGGAAGGTGCACCTGGAGCAGGGGTACACCTGGACCTACGCGGGTTCAGCTGAAAACGACGCACAGCCCCGTAACCGGGTGGTCGATCGGGTGGTCGCCCAGCTCTTTGCCGCTGAGGCGCGTGAGCGAGCGATTGTGCTCAACCGTGAGGGCTCCTATGAGCGAGCCCAGGCGGTGATTGAGAAGGTTGCGCGCCGGATTGCCTCATATGCAGGAGATGATCGTGAGCTGGCGAAGCTCGTGACCAGTCTTCTCGCTGAGGCCGATCAGTGGAGCCGGCCGACGCATGAGCGATTCCGTAAGGAGTCGTATCACTACTCAATGAATATGATGCAGTCGCGCATGGAGGA
>CAJABS010000014.1 GCA_903938075.1 uncultured Chloroflexota bacterium
AGCCGAGGGTTGGCGCGACCGCCTTGTCGATAGCCTCATAGAGGGCGTCGACGGGGCCGTTCCCCGTGGACTCTGCCGAAGCCTCAATCCCATTCACGCGAATCTCTACGCGGCCCGACGAACCGCCGCCGCGTGAGCTGGCAACGCTCCAGTCGAGGAGCTCAATCGTTGCGGCGCTCCCAGTGGCGGCTCGCTTATCGACGAGGGCCAACAGGTCGGCGTCGGTGAGCTCCTTCTTCACGTCGGCGAGAGCGATCGCCTCACGGTAGAGGGCGTCGAGCGCCTCCCCACTGAGGTCGTGACCGAGTTCGGCGAACTTCGCCTGCAGGCCACGGCGACCCGAAAGCTTGCCGATCGTCAGGCTCGAGCCAACGAGGCCAACCGACTGCGGCGTCATGATTTCGTAGGTGAGTGGATTCTTCAGCACGCCGTCCTGATGAATCCCCGACTCATGCGCGAACGCATTCGCGCCGACGATCGCCTTATTCGGCTGCACGGCGAACCCGGTCAGATACGAGACAAGTCGGCTCGCCGATGTCAGCTGCTCGGTCTGCACCTGAATGTCGTGCGACTCGAACTGCCCTGGTCGTGTGCGCAGCGCCATCACCACCTCTTCGAGTGAGGCGTTACCAGCGCGCTCGCCGAGTCCGTTGATGGTCACCTCAACCTGTCGGGCACCGGCTTGCACCGCCGCCAACGTGTTGGCGGTCGCGAGGCCGAGGTCGTTATGGCAGTGGACGCTGATCGTGGCGTCGCGTCCAACGCGATCCACCACCAGCTTCGTGAGTGCGGCGTACTCCGACGGAATGGCGTAGCCGACCGTGTCGGGGATGTTCACGGTCGAAGCGCCAGCCTCAACCACGGCCTCGTACACCTGGAGGAGATAGTCGTGATCGGTGCGGCTTGCATCTTCGGCGGAGAATTCCACCTCGGCATCGCGACCCAACTTTTCGCGGGCGTACTTGACCCACTTCACCGCCTCAGCAAGTGCCGCCTCACGGGTGGTGCGCAGCTTGTGGGTGAGGTGAATGTCAGAGGTTGCAATGAACAAATGCAGGTGCGGTCGATCCGACACCTTGATCGCATCGATGGCACGCTGTGGATCGCCATCCTTGCAGCGGGCAAGGGCGGCGATGCCGACCCCCTTCGTCGCAAGGGCAATCTGCCGTACGGCCTCAAAGTCGCCTTCGGATGCGGCGGGGAATCCCGCCTCAATGACGTCCACCTTCAGCTTGGCGAGCTGCCGTGCAACCTCCAACTTCTCGGCGACGGTGAGGCCGGCGCCTGGCGCCTGCTCACCATCGCGCAGGGTTGTATCGAAGATGCGAACGGCGCCGGTGGCGACGCCTGGGCCTGGTGCCCCGTTCACTGGGCGGCGCCCTTCTCCGCGGCGCCCTGTGCGCCATCCATGTCGACCTCGACTGGATTCAAGAAGGTCATCTGGTGGCGCAGCGCCTTGCCGACCTTCTCAATTGGGTGTACTGAGTTTGCAGCGCGCAAGCGCTTGTACTCTGGGCGTCCGGCCTCGTCTTCTGCGATCCAGCGCTTGGCGAAGGTGCCGTCCTGAATTTCGGTGAGCACCTCCTTCATGCGCGCCTTCACCGACGCATCAATGATGCGCGGGCCCGACGTGTAGTCGCCCCACTCGGCGGTGTCAGAGACAGAGAAGCGCATGAAGTCGAGTCCGCCGCGATACATCAGGTCAACGATGAGCTTCAGCTCATGCATCGTCTCGAAGTAGGCGAGCTCTGGGTCGTAGCCAGCTTCAACCAGCGTCTCCCACGCACTCTTCACGAGTTGCGCGGTGCCGCCGCAGAGCACAGCCTGTTCGCCGAAGAGATCGCTCTCGGTCTCATCCTTGAAGGTCGTCTCCATGATTCCCGCGCGCGTGCAACCGAGTCCGTTGGCATACGCCATGACTCGCGCTCGTGCGGTACCAGTGGCCTCTTGCCCAACGGCGAAGAGCGCAGGCACACCGCCGCCCGAAACGTAGACGGAGCGCACGAGGTGGCCTGGCCCCTTCGGCGCGATCATGCCAACGTCAGTCCCCTCAGCCGGCTTAATGCGACCGAAATGAATGTTGAAGCCGTGTGCAAACAGGAGGAGCGCGCCCTTCTTCAAGTTGCCGGCGATTTCGCTGTCGTAGAGCGCCTTCTGTGCGGTGTCTGGCGCGGCGATCATCACGACGTCGGCACGCTTCGTTGCCTCGGCGGCGGTGAAGACCTCAAAGCCGTCAGCGGCGGCAACGGAGCGGCTCTTTGAACCCTCCTTGAGGCCGATGATCACGGTGAGCCCTGACTCCTTCAGGTTGCGAGCGTGTGCGTGCCCCTGGCTGCCGTACCCGATCACGGCAATGACCTGACCCTTCAGGGCCTCGAGTGGTGCCTCGGCGCTGTAGTACATCTTGACGCTCATCGCTTCACCTGCTCCTCAATTGACCCGCTGCCGCGGGACATTACTACTGAGCCGGTTCGCACCAGCTCCTTGATTCCGAACTCCCGAAGGAGCTCGACCAACGTGTCGATCTCGGTCGGATCCCCGACCGCCTCGACGATAACCGCCTCATCCCCAAGGTCAACGACCTTGGCCCGATGCATCTCTGCCACGCTCACAATCTCGGGGCGCGACCGCTTGGTTGCGCGCACCTTGATGAGGGCGAATTCGTGCTCAACGATCGACTCGTCGGTCACGTCTTGCACCTTCAGCACATCAATCAACTTGTAGAGCTGCTTCGCCGCCTGCTCCACATGCACCTCGTCGCCCACGATCGTGAGCGTCATGCGCGAGGTGTCGCTCCGCTCCGTTACCGAAACGGCGAGTGACTCGATGTTGAAGTTACGCGCGCGCATCAGGCTCGCCACACGATTGAGCACGCCCGGCTTGTTGTTGACGATCGCCACAATCAGATGGCGGCGCTCGTCTCCCGAGCCTGGGAGCGATCGGGCGGTCGACGTGGGGGTCACTTCGCACCGCCGCTGGTTGGATCCATCGGATCGACGCGTGGCCCAGTTGCACCCTCGGTGACATCCTCGCCGTCATCGCCCCACTTATCGATCAAGTCGGAGAGCCCCTTACCGGCTGGCATCATCGGGTAGACGTTCTGCCGCTCAGCGATCTCAAACCAGATCAGCGCTGGGCCATCGGCGGCGAGTGCCGCAGTAACTGCCGCATCAACCTCTTCCGGCTTTGAAACCTTCCACGCTGGAAGACCGTAGGCCTCACAGAGCTTCAAGTAGTCCGGTCCCGCCAGCTGCTCGGAGTGGTAGTTCCCGGCATAGACAATCTCTTGCCACTGCCGAATCATTCCCAACTTCTTGTTGTCCATCAGCGCGATCTTCACGGGAATGCGCTCTTGCACGATCGTCGCCAACTCCTGCAGCGTCATCTGGAACCCGCCGTCGCCGGCGATCGCCCACGAAACCTTGTCTGGTGTCGCAATAGCGGCACCCATCGCTGCAGGAAGAGCGAAGCCCATCGTGCCGAGACCGCCAGAGGAGAGGTGCGAGTTGGCACGGCGGAATCCGCCGTAGCGTGCGACCCACATCTGATTCTGACCCACGTCGGCGGTGAGGTTCGCATCAAAATTCGAACCTGCCGCGATGCGATCCACGACAAAGTCTGCGGAGAGCACCCCGTCGCGGAAGCCGCCCGAGCCGTGCCACGAAGATCCTTCGCTCTCGGTGCGCCACGTTGCCAGTTCAGCAAAATAGTCGGCGCGTACCGAAGGATCAACCTTGGTAACGAGTGGG
>CAJABS010000015.1 GCA_903938075.1 uncultured Chloroflexota bacterium
GCCATCGAAGCTGCTCCTCCTTGGTGGCCTTGAGGTTGGACAGAACACGCTGCTGCGCTTCTATGTGCTGCACGTGATGGTCTTCCCACTCTTGGCGGCAGTCTTCCTCGCGGTCCACTTCTGGCGGATCCGCAAGGACGGCGGCATCAGCGGACCGCTGTGATCCATGAGTGACGAGCAGCGCCCAGCGAGCTCCCTGCCGGTAGATCCGTCGCGCCAGACGGAGATCGACAAGCAGCGCGTGCCGATGGCGGCGCGACCGTACCGACTCCTCGCGCTCGTCAAGCAGGACGCCGTTGTTCGCGTGCAGAAGGAGCCGGATGACACGGTCATGACCTGGCCACACCTTCTTACGATTGAGTTCTTGGCAGCAGTCGCGATGAGCATCTTCTTGCTCCTGCTCGGCCTCTTCATTAATGCTCCGCTCGAAGAGCTCGCAAACCCAAACGTCACGCCAGCCGTTGCCAAGGCGCCGTGGTACTTCTTGGGCCTCCAGGAGCTGCTCGCCTACTTCCACCCAACTGTTGCCGGCGCGCTGACGCCAGCCGCCGTGCTCGTTGGCTCGGCACTCATTCCGTATCTCGATCGCCGCAACCTGCACAGCACGAAGCCATCCGATCGCAAGCTTGAGGTCACCCTCTTCTCCGTGCTCTGGGCACTCGGACTCACCGTGACCTTCATCGGCATCTTCTTCCGCGGTCCTGGATACGCATTCGTCTTGCCGTGGTCCAGCGGCTTCTTCTTTAGCTTGTGATCGGAGGAACGCAGTGAGCCATTACAGCGTTGAACCGAGCGACAAGCCGAAGGCCCTCACCTCGCAAACCATCAAGGCGCTGCGCCATGAAGAGGTGCAAGGCATTTCGCGTCGCCGCCTTCTGCGAACGACGATCGGCGCAGGCTTTGGCCTCTGGTTGCTACAGGTGACCGCCGGCACACTCGGCTTCCTCTGGCCAAACCTTGAAGGTGGCTTCGGCGGCAAGATTCGCATCGGCACCCTGAAGTCGCTGATCGACGCCAACGCAGGGCTCCCAATCGCAGAGGGGTACCCAGCCTACGTACAAGATGCGCGCGCCTTCATCATGTTGGTTGACCCGAATCGCCAGGAGTTTGTGGCCGGTGAGGACGCAACGGGCGACGGCGCCGCGCTCAATGTCCGCGCGCTGTACCAGCGCTGCCCGCACCTCGGCTGCAAGCCGAACCCATGCATCAAAACGTATTGGCTTGAGTGCGCCTGCCACGGCAGCCGCTACGACCGACTCGGCACCAAGGCACAGGGGTTGGGCCCAGCTGACCGCGGCATGGACCGATTCTCGGTGTCGGTCGACAACGATGGCGTTCTTACCCTCGACACCGGCAAGATCAACCTTGGCACCGTGCCACTCGCGATTGGCATGCCAGGCATTGAGGCGCCACGCGCCGCCACAGGGTGCACCTGATGAGCGACGAGAAGCAGCTCCCAGTACCGAGCGAGAAGGCGAGCACGCCAGTGCCGCGCCTCTCGAGCCCAAGCCAGATTCAAACGCACGGCCTCACTGCAGAGCGCGCCGCCAAGATCGTCAACCAGAGCGGCTCATCGCGCATGGCAGCCCTGCTCGGTATCGCCATCGTCACCCTCTTCATCATCGTGTACGCCTTCTACGACCAGGGCCTTCCGGGGGTTGAAGGCTCATCGCGCCTCGACGCCGCGAAGCACGAGCAGTACCTCGAGAGTGTGAAGCGCGGCTACAACCTGTACGAGGCGAACTGCGCCCGCTGCCACGGCGAACAGGGTCAGGGCGGCATCGGGCCTGTGCTCAACGACCAGGGGAAGCTCCTCGCCCACCTCACGCCGCAGTACCTCATGAACGTCCTCACCGTTGGCGGACGCTACATCTGTGGCGATGCGAATTCACTGATGGGAGTCTGGGCTGACACGAATGGTGGCCCACTCAACTACCGCGAAATCGAAGAGCTGATCGACTGGCTGCGCGCCACCACCGACGATGTGGTCAAGGTGCGCGACCCGAAGACCGGCGAGATGATTGAGGTCACCGGGTGGCGCGATGTGGCGTATGCCCCCGCACCTGGTGCCACCCCAGTGCCGGCCTGTTGGAAGGATGCGTTCGCTGTCTCCCCATCGCCGTCCGGCCCCGCAACCCCAACGCCATCTGGCGGCATGGGTGAGACCTACGTCATCAGCGCGGTAAGCCCTATCGAGTTTGAGCAGAGTGCCTTTGAGGCAGCGGCTGGCGTTCCGTTTACCATCGTCTTCAACAACAACAATGTTGGCGTCCCGCACAACGTCGCGATTCATGTGGAGACTGCAACGGGGGAGGAAGTCTTCAAGGGTGAGATCTTCTCTGGCATCGGCACACGTACCTATAACGTTCCAGCCCTCACGGCTGGCACCTATGCATTCATTTGCACCGTGCATCCAATCATGGCCGGCACCTTGACGGTGAAGTGATGAGCGGCAGCAACGATCCACGCGCGATCGGCCCAGGGGCCGTTGCGCCGCGCCGCGTACTCTTCGGCCTCCTTGACGCTGATGGTTGGGGCTGGGCGGGCGTGCGCTCGGTGCTCTGGACCCTCGTCATCATCTTGATGCTCGGCTACATCCCGGACCGCGCCTACTACCTGACCGTATCGCCAACCGTTGAGCTTGGCCTCAACATGGCGTCAGTCGTGAACATCTGCCCTGCAGAGAATGAGGGGCTGCCATGCCCAGCACCCGCCGGAGCACTGATCCCGTGGAAGAGCGCCACCGAGGCCGACCTTCCAGGCGATGGCGTTGATGGCTCTCTGCTGCAGGCTGGCGCAAACCTCTATTACATCGGCGGCACGAGCGGCTCGGCAACACGCCTCGCCACAACGAACGTCTCCGTTGCAACGATCGATGCCGCGGGGCTGAGCGCTTGGGCTGCGGGCACACCGCTCCCTGAGGCGCGCGCCCACGCAGGCGTCGCCTTCTTCGCCGGCAAGGCGTATGTGATTGGTGGCGCATCCGACACGACTCCCGCAACCGCATCGGTCTACGTAGGAACACCTGACGCAACCAGCGGGCTGATCACCGCATGGGAACTACTCGACGCACTTGAGCTGCCAGCCGCACGGTCAGGCGCATCGGTCACCGTCGTCTCTGACGGAATCGTGGTGCTCGGCGGCGAGGGAACCGACCGCTCACCAACCACCACCGTCTGGAAGGCGAAGCTCGGCAGCAACGGCGAACTCGAGCCGTGGGCAGACTTCATGGAGCTTCCAGAACCGCGCAGCTTTGCCGCCGCCGCGGTTGTTGGTGATTCAATCTATGTGTGGGGCGGAGATGATGCGAGCGGCCCAGCCGCTGCAGCGCTTCGTGGGGACATTGCCGTTGCCCCAACGAGTGATGGCCACAGCGCACCAGTTGCAAATCCCGACCAAGGTGATGCCGAGCTCGGCACGATCTTCCGCTGGGAAGGCACGGCGGGCGATGGCAACCTGCCAACCCCACGCGCCGGCGCCGCACTCTGGAGCGCCAACGGCACCCTCTATGTCGCGGGCGGCACGATCGATGGAGTAGCAACAACGAGCGTGCTTTGGGCCGCACCAGCAGCCGCCACGGGTCTCACTAGCTGGACATCTGTAGAGCTCAGCAATCTCCCCGCAGACGCTGCGCGCGTCGGCGCACGCGGCGTCGTGGTGGGCACGCATGTGCTCCTCCTCGGCGGTGCAGATTCCGCAGGCGTCTATACCTCCGGCGCGCTCTCAGCCGGCACATCGCCGAAGGCGCCAGTCTTCCGCGCCGGTCTCGTTGGGCTCACCGTTCCTGGCTTGGCGCTGCAGGGTGAGGTTGGTCAGCAGATCGGCTTCCTCTCCGCCGCAGGGGCGTGGACACTGAACTTCGTGCTCCTGCTCGGTGCCGCAGTCGCCTATGGCCAGCGCGAACGCTTCCGCGCATGGGTGAGCGCCAAGCTTGGTCGAAAGGGCGCATCCTCCCGCTAGTCCCGACCGCCGCCGCCGTATACTTCCGCGAAACACCTGCCCGGGTGTGAAGTGGGAGGAACGATGAATACAGCAACCGCCAAGCGCCTCTTCGGCATCAATGCGCTCGTCGCGTGGCTCGGCTACGGACTCTCGCAGTTCATCAACATCGTGGACCTTGTTCCGGCGAAGGCGCCGACGGAGCCTGTGCTCCTCAATCTCTTTACGCAGCCTGAGGCTGGGCTCGCTGGAGCCATCGGTCGCGTGTTTAATTCGCACGGCTACTTCACCACCTGGTCAAACCTACTGGTGGCGATCACCCTGACGGTGCTCTATCAGCACCCAACAGTGCGCTCGGCGACGCGTGATTGGCTGCGCAACAGCGCCTTGCTCATGATCACCATGACTTTCGTGCTGTACAACATTCTGCTCGCGCCGTACGCGAAGGTGGAGAGCTTCCACATCATCACGAATCTCTTGACCCACTACATCACGCCGATCATCACCATTGCGGTGTGGGTTGTCGCCGGGCCGCGCGGTCGATTCGGTTTCGCGCATACCTTCACGGTGTTCATCGTGCCGATTGCGTATCTGGCCTACACGTTGGTTCACGGTGCACTCGCCAGCGTCTATCCGTACGGGTTCTTCGATGTGATCACCTACGGCTACGCGTCAGTGCTGATGCTCATGCTTGGCGTCATCGTTGGCGGGTACGTGGTGGCACTGATCTACTACGGAGTGGAGCGCCTGCGCAGCCGCTAAGCGGCGGAGAGAGCGCCAAGATACTGGTGAGCCGAGCGGGGTTCGAACCCGCGACCAAGGGTTTAAAAGACCCCTGCTCTACCGCTGAGCTACCGGCCCGCGCAGATTCTCCCACGACGGGGCGCGTTACGAGCCCTGGGCATGGGAGAATACGGCTATGAGGCGCTCATGGACGATCGATGCGGCAACGAAGGAGTTGGCCGGGCTGCGCCCGATCATCACCCTCCTCCGCGACCAGCGCATTGAACTTGAGCGCATGAAGGACGATCTCTTGCGCCTCCGCCGCCTTGAGCGCATGGGCGCCCTCCCAGGCGGCGCCGACCAGAATCAGCTGCAGCCGGCTGACCTCGACCCCGCCCTCCGCGACGCGCTTGCGAGCAGCTCCGTTCTGGAGATGCGCATTCGGGCGGCGGTCGATCAGATGCAGGCGAGCGTTGACCGAGTCACCAGCCGCGGCGTGGAACTGCGCGACATTGACCGAGGCCTCGTCGACTTTCCAGCGATTGCCTTCGGCCTGCCGTTCCTGCTCTGCTGGGAGGAGGGGGATGGCGACGAGGTGCTCTTTGCCCACAACATGGGCGACGGGTACGGTGCGCGTCTGCCGGTTGCAGAATTCCTGCGCCGCCTCGCCGCATCCGCCGAGCCTGAGCGTTCGTGAGCGGCCTTCCGCTGACGCTCACCCCCGCCGAAGCGGCGGCACTCCTTGATGGCCCCGATGCACCGCTGCTCATTGATGTTCGCGAAGAGTCGGAGTGGAACGAGGTGCACATCCCTGGCGCACTGCTGATTCCGCTCTCACAATTTGTGGCACGTCAGGGCGAGATCCCCGAGGGTCGGGCGCTGATCATGCAGTGCCGCTCAGGCGGTCGCTCAGGTCAGGCGGCGCTAGCGCTGCGCACCGCCGGTCGCGCGAACGTCGCGAACCTTGCGGGTGGAATCACCGACTGGGAGGCTGCGGGGCTCCCAGTTGAATACGGGGAATAAGCTGCGCATTTGACGGTTTGCCCCGCGCTGCCGATACTTCGCGAGCGGGGTGGAGCAGTGGCAGCTCGTCGGGCTCATAACCCGAAGGTCGGTGGTTCGAATCCATCCCCCGCAACCAAC
>CAJABS010000016.1 GCA_903938075.1 uncultured Chloroflexota bacterium
GACGCCGAAGGGGTGATCGACGGACTCGACTATCTACACACCGCCGCACTCGGACTTGAATATCCGAACCACGAAGGGAGTCGCGTGGTTGTGGTCGGCGGCGGCTACACCTCCATGGACTGCGCACGCACGAGCGTCCGCCTCGGCGCCAAGGAGGTCACGCTTGTCTACCGCCGCGACATGAAGGACATGCCAGCCGCCGACGAAGTGCACGAGATGATCGAAGAGGGTGCGCGCGCCATCTTCCAGGCTGGCCCAACGCGCGTCGTCACCGATGCGAACAACAAGGTGATCGGCCTCGAGTTCATTCGCATGCAGCTCGGCGCACCAGACGCTTCGGGCCGCCGCCGACCAGAGCCAGCACCAGGCACCGAATTCATCATCGAGTGCGACCGCATCTTGAAGGCGATCGGCCAGGGCCCCGACATGACCTGGGCAAGCGTCGGCGCAGATGGCGTTGCCACCACCAAGAACGGCCGACTGAAAGCCGACGCCGTCACCTTCCAGACCGGCCGCGATGGCGTCTTCGGCTGCGGCGACCTGCGCAACGGCGCAACAACCGTCGTCGCCTCAATTGCCGACGGCCGACGCTGCGCCTACGCCGTTGATGCGTATCTGCAGGGCCTCGACCTTTCGGAGATTCGTAACCGCCAAACACTTGCTGAGCCGCAGCCAGAATTCCTGAGCATTGTGCCGTTCACCGCCGAGGTGAAGGAGCCACGCCTGCGCTTGAAGGCGCTGCCAGCCGAAGAGCGCAAGAACGATTACATCCAGTACGAAATTCCGTACACCAAGCCAGAGGTGATGGCAGAGAGCACGCGCTGCTTGCAGTGCACCTGTGAAGCGATCGGCTTCTGTGACCTGCGACGACTCGGTATCGAGTACGGCACCACACTAAAGACACTTGAGAAGGATCACCATGGCGGCGCCGGATTCCGCTCCATTACCGAAAACCGCTGGACTGGCGCAAACCATGACTACATTCGCGACGACTCGCACGCATTTATTTTGCGCGAGCCATCACGCTGCATCGACTGCGGTCGCTGCGCCAACGTGTGCGCCGAGGTTGTTGGTGCCGCCTGCTACGACTTCATGCGCACCGGTTTCGACACGCTCGTCACCACACCGCTCGACATGAGCTTGAACGAATCACCATGCGTCTCGTGCGGTCGATGTGCAGAGACCTGCCCAACCGGCGCACTGATGCCGAAGCCACGAATTCTTACCAAGTACGAAGTTGACGAGTCGCGCTGCATCCTTTGCGGCATCTGCGTTGACGCCTGCCCATACGACGCGCTCCGCAGTGGCTTCGATTTCGAACTCGCGCACACCGATCGAAGCGAGCCGATGATTGACCTCATCGCCCTCTCGAAGCTGGAGCGCACCTCTGAAGCGACCTTCATTCGCGGCGAAGCAAACTGGGAGAACACCGTTGCGGGTCGACGCTACGATCCGGCACGACAGCTCCCGGTGCTGCCGCAGAGCCTCCGGAAGTAGCGAATGCCGCTCCCCGACGTCATCCCGTTTATCGGCCTTGGCTGGTCAGACGTCCTCTTCTTACTGCTGAGCGGCGTGGTTCTTGCCGCAGCGATTGGAGTGGTCTTCGGCCGCGACATCATTAAGAGCGGCCTCTTCCTGATCCTCACCCTTGGCGCACTCGCAGGTATCTACGTAATGCTGGGCGCTGCAATCGTTGCTGGCGCACAGGTGCTCGTCTACATCGGCGCAATTAGTGTGCTGATCCTTTTTGCCATCATGCTCACGCAGTCAAAGGTTGCACCAGTGAAGCTTGCGTTCCAGACACAGGTAGCGCCTGCCGCCCTTGCGTCGGTCCTACTTGCTGTGCTCTTCGGCCTCGCGTTTGGAAGCACGGACTGGGGCTCAACAGTGTTTGCCGACACACCAACCGCAACCGGCACGGCTCCTGTTGCCGCGGCACTCTTCGGCCCGTACCTTCTTGCATTTGAGATCGCAAGCGTGCTCATCCTCTCCGCCGTGATCGGCGGCCTCTATCTCGCGATGGAACCAAAGGCGGACGAAGTGGGCGAGGAGGGGCAGTGAGCCAAATCGCCGGGAACCTGGAGCCATACCTCGTCCTCTCAGGGATGCTCTTCGCTATCGGCTCCTTTGGCTTCCTTGCACGTCGAAACGCAATCACCATGTTGATGAGCATTGAGTTGATGTTGAACGCCGTGAACCTTGCCGCACTCGCGTTCGGTGCATTTATTCCGTCGCTCGCAGGGGAGGGGGCAGCCTTTGCGCTGCTGATCATCGCCGTGGCGGCGGCAGAGGCCACCGTCGGCTTGGCAATCGTGATCGCCATCTTCCGTAACCGAAAGACGCCACTGGTCGACGAGTACGACACGATGAGGCAGTA
>CAJABS010000017.1 GCA_903938075.1 uncultured Chloroflexota bacterium
AGGTGGTTCGTCGGCTCGTCGAGCAGGAGCAGGTTCGCAGGCATAAGGCCGAGAATCGCCAGCTCCAGCCGGCTGCGCTCACCACCGGAGAGCACCGCGACCTCCTTCCCCACCGCATCACCGCGGAAGAGGAACTTTGCAAGGTGCGCCCGCGCCTCTGAAACCTCTACAGGCACAGCGGTGCGCAACGCCTCAAGCACCGTTGCTCCGTGCAACCCTGCGGCACGAACCTGGGCGAGATAGCCAGGAACGACACCACCGGCAATCTCTACGTTTCCATCGAGTACCGGCAAGAGGCCTGCGATGGTCTTGAGCAGTGTGGATTTTCCCGCACCGTTCGGACCAACGATGCCCACACGTTCGCCGCGACGAAGAGCGAGGCTGCGGGCACGGGTGATCTCAACCTGCGCTGGCTCTCGGTATCCGATCGATGCTTCGCTCAACCGCAGCGGCTCAGCTGGGCCTCGGCCAGCACCTTCTGCTGCAATCGAGAGGGTGGCCGCCTTCCGCTCGCGAACCACGGGCTCAATCGCCGCCAGACGGCGCTCATGCTCGTGCATCTTTGCGTACTTGCGATGGCTTCGATAGGTCTGAATGAGTTCACGCTCGCGTGCAATCTCTTTCTCACGGCGATCGGCGTCGCGCTCGTCACCCTCATCCGCAGCACCGCGCTGTTTCGCATAGGCGCTGTAGTCGCCACGGAACCGGGTGACGTGATGCGCGCGAACCTCCCAGACGCGATCAATGACAGCGTCAAGGAAGGCGCGATCGTGGCTGGCAACGATGAGTGCGCCGTTGCGTGCGCGCAGCGCACCTTCGAGCCACTCGATCGCCTGAATGTCGAGATGGTTCGTCGGCTCGTCGAGGAGCAGCAGGTCGGGGTCGGCGATCACCAACCGCGCCAGGGCGACGCGAGTCTGCTCCCCTCCGGAGAGGCGTGCGGGAGCCTCACTGTGCCGTGCCGTTGGGAAGCCGAGCCCTCGGAGCGCCGCACCGACTCGATCTTCCAGGGCATAGCCATCTGCGGCATCAAACTTCGTCCGCGCCTCGGCGTATTCGGTTGAGGCGGCGCGCCCATCGAGCTCCATCTCACGAAGCGCGGCGGCGAGGGAGACGATCTCGGCGGCACCGCCGATGACGGCGTCTGTGAGTGTTGCAGCGTTCAGTAGCTCGGGGTCCTGCGCCGACTCTTGCGCAAGCAGGTTGATGCGCAGCCCCTTGGCATGCTGCACGCGGCCCTGGTCGGGAGACTCAAGCCCAGCGACCATCTTGAGGAGGGTCGTCTTCCCTGCCCCGTTCGGGCCGACGAGGCCGATGCGCTCGCCCGCAGCGACGCTGAGCGTCACCTCATCAAGGATGACGGCGGCACCGATCTCGCGACGAACATCGCTCAACGTGATGATGCTCATGCCGCCTCTCCCTGGCGAGCCGAACGTCGACGTGCCGCAGCGCGTTCGCTTCGTGTTGCACCGACCGTCTCTGGGGTAACTCGCTCACTCCAACGTGGCCCTCGAACGGCGCGCGTCGCCACGGATCGAGCTGCGCCGCGTGGCGGTCGCTGGCAGGTTCGGCAGACGTGGGTGCCCCGCCCACCAACAACTACGCGCTGAATTGTGGCGCCACAACGGTGGCACGGCTCACCGGTCCGCTGATAGACGTCGAGTCGCTCTTGCATCTCCCCGTCACCATCTGGCGCCGTGTAGTCGTTGATTGAGGAGCCGCGCGCCGCAACGGCCTCGCTCAGCACGCCGACGATGGCGAGGTGCAGCGCATCGAGCTGCTCCGGGCGCAGCCTGTTCGCAGGGGTGAGCGGATGGATCTGTGCGCGCCAGAGTGCCTCGTCGGCGTAGATGTTGCCGATCCCAACGATGCAGCGTTGATCAAGAAGGAGGCTCTTGATCCGCGTTGCACGGTGCGCAATCAGTAAACGCAGTGCGGCGGCGGTGAAGGCGGCTGCAAGCGGCTCAACGCCATGGTCGGCGAGAAGCGGCGGAGAGTGCGGATCAAGGCTCGAAGCGGCCTCACCGTCCACTCGCTCAGCGACGAGCGCTACACGCCCAAACGCACGAACATCTCGGAAGCGAATCTCGCGACCATCGCCCAGCGCGAGCGAGAGGCGTACATACGGGTCTGTCGCTCCCCCCGCTGGCATCACCAGCAGCTGCCCCGTCATGCGCAAGTGCACGAGCAGCAGAATCCCACCAGAGAGTTCCACAATGATCCACTTTGCACGGCGACGCGCACCGAGAATACGTCGGCCACGAACCGCCTCAGTGAACGAGGGAGCATCAGGGGTCGAGAGGTTTCGCTCGCGGAAGACGTGTGCACCTGTAATCGTCGCGCCACTGACGAGTCGCGCGAGATCACGAACGACAGTTTCTACCTCAGGAAGCTCAGGCACGAGCGGACCACGGCTTCATCTCGTCCCATCGCGGGCCACTCTTCACCTCAACGGTAAGCGGCACATCAAGTGCAAGCGCCCCCTCCATCGTCTCCACGAGAATTGGCACGAGGCGATCCACCTCACCGTTCGGCACCTCCAGCAGCAGTTCGTCGTGCACCTGCAGCACGAGTCGTGCCTTGAGCCCCGCCTCTGCAAGACGTGGCGCTAAGCGGATCATGGCGATCTTGATGACATCGGCAGCGGTGCCTTGAATTGGATGGTTGATCGCAGCGCGCTCCCCTGCCGCACGCAGCGCAGGATTCCCCGCTCGCAGCTCTGGAATCGGCCGACGACGCCCGAGCTGTGTCGTCACAGAACCGTTCGTGCGCGCCTCCTCCTTGATCGTGTCGATGTAGCGACGAATGCCCGGATAGCGCTCGAAGTAGCCAGCGATGAACGACTTCGCCGCATCGCGAGAGATGCCCGCACGCGTGGCCAAGCCAAAGTCGCCCATGCCGTAGGCGATTCCGAAGTTGACCATCTTCGCCATGGCACGCTCATCGGCGTCCACGTCGGCGGCGGGCTTTCCGAGCACGCGGGCGGCGGTCGCACGGTGAATATCCTCGCCAGCGGCGAAGGCGGCGATCAGGTGCTCGTCGCGGGTGACGTGCGCCAAGATGCGCAGTTCAATCTGGCTATAGTCCGCCGCCACCAGGGTGTTCCCCTTCTCCGCAATGAAGGTGTTGCGGATCTTGCGGCCGAGGGCGGTGCGGATCGGAATGTTCTGCAGATTCGGATCAGTCGAGCTGAGTCGCCCCGTTGCCGCCACCGCCTGTTGGAAGGTGGTGTGCACGCGGCCGTCACCCTCAACGAGCTTCGGCAGCGCCTCAACGTACGTGCTCTGGAGCTTTGAGACGGTGCGCCACTCCATGGCGATCCCAACGATCGGATGCTCCCCCTGGATCTCCTCGAGCACGCTCGCGTCAGTTGACCAGGCACCTGTCTTTGTCTTCTTCCCTTTCGGTAGGTTCAGCTCCACGAAGAGGAGTTCACCGAGCTGCTTTGGTGAGCCGAGGGCCACGGCATGACCAACCACGCGCTCCGCCTCACGCTCGAGGCGGGTGATCTCAGCCCCAAACGCGGTGCTCAGCTCACTCAGCGCCGATCGATCAATGGCGACGCCGGCGATCTCCATGCGCGCGAGCACCTCAACAAGCGGCAGTTCAATCTCACGATAAAGACGGAGCGTTCCTGCCTCGCGCAACTCTTCCGCGAGCGGCCCACGCGACGCTCGCGTAACAAGCGCGGCAAGAACCGCCTCCTGCAGTGGCTCGAGTCGGTCAGGAAGATCGGCGCCCAGGCGTGCAGAGGCAACCTCCACCAGTCCGGGGTTACGCATCGTGACATTCGCAATCCAGGTGCCGAGCGCAACGTCATCAATGAGGCGTGGCGAAGACTCAGGCCGAATGCTCACCATGGCACCAATCAGACCCTTCACACCGAGGCCGGCGATCTCACGCTTTGAGCTCGCAAGCGATTCAAGAAGCGCATGCACCACGGCACCATCATCGGCGGCGAGAATGGTGCCCGCGTCATCGACGATGGCGATCGCGAGTTCGGCCTCTGGCCCACGCCGGTCCGCACCCACGCCGCCGATGGCAAGGTGCCCCTCTGCCGAAAGGCCGCGGAACGCATCTCGCGCCTCGTTGACCGCGCCCAGCACGCGAACCCCTGCGGCGGCAAGATCGCCGCGCTTCACCTGTTCGATCTTGGAGTGCGCATCGGACTCATCTGCAGAGGTGCTCTCCGCCTGCGTCGACCGACCAGCGGCGGCATTCCCCGCCGTCACCGCATCAAAGTTGAATCCAAGTTGCAGATCGCTCGAAGCGGCAACCTTCGGTGCAGCCTTTGCGGTTGGTGCGGCAGAGCCTCGGAGCGCAGCACCCGCCGCTGCGGCACTGACCGCAGCATTCGCTGCGACACGGTCTTCGCCGGCAAGTGGCGGGAGGCGCTGTGCCAGAGCGCGAAATTCAAGGTCGCGGAAGAGGGCGAGTGCCGCTTCGCGGTCGTACACCCCAATCTCGCCACCCGTGGCCGGCAGGGCGAGTGGTGCATCGCGGTCGATGGTCATCAATCCCTGCCCCGCAAATGCTGCGTCGCGGTTTGCAGCGAGCGCTTCGCGGATGCGTACCGGTTCAACCTCATCAAGGCGGCTGTACAACTGCTCAAGAGAGCCGAAGGTGGAGATCAACTTTGAGGCGGTCTTCTCGCCCACACCAGGAACGCCTGGAATGTTGTCGGAGCTGTCGCCCTTGAGCGACTTGAAGTCAACCATCTGCTCTGGGGTGAGACCGTACCGCGCGAAGACTCGTTCTGGGTCGTATTCAACGATCGCATCGGCTCCACCCTTGGCGGTATGCATCAGATGCACCTTCTTGGTGACCAGCTGCAGCATGTCGAGGTCACCCGAGACGATGTGCACCTCCCAGCCGTCGCGCTCTGCGGCGGTGGCGATGGTGCCAATGACGTCATCTGCTTCGTAACCCGTTGCCTCAAGGAGCGGCAGCCCTAGCGCGGCGACAAGGTCACGAACGATCGGTACCTGGGAGCGAAGCTCGTCGGGCATCGACGGCCGCTGCGCCTTATATGCGGGGAACCGCTCGTGCCGATAGGTGGTGCCCGGCGCATCAAAGGCCACGATGGCGCGCTCAGGATCGACGTCGGTCATCGTGCGCAGCAGGATGCTGGTGAAGCCGTACGCCGCATTTGTGAGCTGGCCGCGGCTATTCGTGAGCGGGGGCAGCGCGTGGAAGGCGCGATAGATCAGCCCATAGGCATCAACGAGGAGGAGTCGGCGCTTGGTTGGCATACCGCGAGGGTACCGCAGGAGTGCAGAGCCCTTCGGCTAGGCGCGACGCCTCCGCACGCTCACGAACACCACCGCAAGGCTCCCTAGCAGTAGAAGGAGTGCGGCCCCAGAGGCGATGACGGCGGCATCTAGCGTCCCAGACTCGAGGAGCACACCGGTCGTTCCGTCTGCTTTGACATCCATGGAAGCTTCGGGGGCCAGGCTCGCTCCGACGAGTTCGCCCCCAGACTCCATTCGCACTGCGCTCGCAGTGCCGCCCGCAATCTGACCAGCGACGCCCCCAAGAAGGAGTGCCGCGGAGAGCGCGGCACCCGCGAGGGCACCACGCGGCGCGGCGCTCACCCATCCGAAGAGGGTTGACCGCCAGCCACTCGCAGCACGTTGGGCACGAGCCTCGGCGATCTGTGCGATCTCGCTGCGCAGCGCGGGGCTGGCAAAAGGGTCACGGGCGCGGCGGGGCTCACTGGCGCGATAGGCGCTCAGCGGATCGTGCTCAGGGGTACCAGCGGCGTCACTCATCTCGCTCTCCCAACGATAACGGGGCGCTAGCGGTTCCCGGCCGCAGGTCGGCGAGGAGGCGGCGCAGCTCTTCGCGCCCCCGGCTGATGCGGCTCTTGATGGTCCCCACCGATACCCCCGTCAGCTCAGCGATCTCCGCATAGTCGTAGCCATCGACGTCGTAGAGGAGGATCGCTCGGCGCCGCTCCTCTGGGATCGCCCCGAGGGCGGACGCCAAGGCGGCGGCGAGTTCGCTCGCCTCGGCACGCTGCGCTGGGTCAGAGGTCGCTCCCGCTTGCGGCTCTGCCGCGGTGCGTTCGCGATGCGCACCCTCCCCCGCCTCCTCGTGCGTGTCGCTGGCGAACGGGAGCGTCGGGTGTCGGCGCTCACGGCGCATCAGGTCGCGCGCGGCGTTCTCCACGATCCGTACAAACCAGCCCCGAAGGTTCGTCGGCGCAACGCGGTCAAGGGAGCGGTAGGCGGAGATGAGTCCCGCCTGCAGGGCGTCGTCGGCGCTCGCCTCACTCCCCGTGATGCGCAGCGCCATCCGCCAGGCGAGATCGAGGTCGGGGGTGAAGAGATCGCGGAAGGCGTCCTGGGAGCCCGCCCGGGCTGCTGCGAGCAGCGCCGTACGCTCAGCCCCCTCGCCTCCACCTGGTCTGCCGCTGCGCTTCATGTGCCTAGTGTGCCGCGCCGCTAGGATCTACGTGTGCCGAAGTGGCGAAATGGCAGACGCAACCGACTCAAAATCGGTCGACTGAAAGGTCATGTGGGTTCGACTCCCACCTTCG
>CAJABS010000018.1 GCA_903938075.1 uncultured Chloroflexota bacterium
CCCTCGCCACGCTGATCGGCCTCTTCCCGTTCGTTGGCGGCATCTTGCAGGCGTTCGTCCCCGCGATCTTGCGTCGCAATCGCGGGGACCTCCGTGGCCTCACCATTGTGATCGCCGCAATTGGTCTGATGCGACCACTTCTCTACATTGCGGTTGTCGTCTTGATCTGGGCGGGACTCCTCTCTGCGATCGGCGGAATCTTGCTGATTGCAATCGGCTTCGGCGTTGGCGCAACTGCGCAGGCGCTCGCGGGCGCAAACGTACAGACCTGGTTCGGCCGCATCCTTCCCGAGCGCGAGCGAAGATTTGTGGCGCCGCGCGCACTCGCCATTCAGTTCGGCCTCGGGTCCGTCCTGCTTGTCCCGGTGGCGCTGATGGTTCGTGTTGGCGAAGCCGACTGGGGGGTGATGATCTACGCCCCAGCGTTTGTTGGCGCACTGATCGCAAGCCTCGCCTTCATCCGCGCTCTGCGCAAGCTGCCGCGACCAGGCGCACTTGCCCCTGAACGATCGGTTCGCGGCGGCGCACTCTCCACTCCGGTGCGAAGGTTCATCCGCACCAACGCGATCGCTGCACTCGGCGCAGGCTTCGCCCCGTATCTCTCCATCTACGCAATCGTTGTCTTGAATCAATCGGCGGCGTACGCCATCCTCCTCTCCGCAGTTGGTTCGGCCGCCGCACTCGTTGGCGCACTCGTTATTGGCAACTGGCTAGAGCGCGGCTCCGCGAGTCGCCTCTATCGAGCATCGCTGATCGTTCGCGGCGTGGGCATGGCATCGTCAGCGCTCGCCGGTCCTTGGAATCCATTTGCGCCAATCATTTTGATCATCGTGATGATCGTTGTCACCGTCGGGTTCGCAGCCGGAATGCTCTCTGCGCAAGAGCGACTCCTCCGTCTCGCAGAGCCAGGCGAAGTGGTACGCGCACAGTCAACCTTCGGTGCCGTCAATGCTGCCTGCCTCGCCGCTGGCCAGGCGGTCGGTGTTGGCGTGCTCGCCGTATTCCCAATCGCCTATCCAACGTATGTGGTGATCTTCCTTGTCACTGGCGCCTTCCGGCTCGTTGCGGCGGCGACCGCCGATACTGGTGACGGCTGGGATTCCGCAACCCGGCTGCATCACGGCGACGAGATCGCAACTGAGCCTGCGCTCGAATCTCAGCGCTGAGGCGGCACGGCCCCACCCTGCGGGCGGGGCTACACTAGGGGCGAAGCCGCACCGCGGCACTGCCCGAAGTGGCAGGCATAGCTGCCCGAGGGGCAGGCATAAACGAGGAGGGGGCACGATGCGCGTACCAGTAGAGATGCCGCGACTCGGCTACGACACCGAAGTAGGCAAGATCGGCAACTGGACCGCGAAGGTTGGCGACACCGTTACCGCTGGTCAGCCGATCGGCGAGCTCGAGACCGAGAAGGCGACGGTGGAGTTTGAATCTCCTGCCGCAGGAACCCTCGTAGAGATCGTGCACCCCGCTGGAGCCGAAGTGGCGGTCGGCACCGTGATCGCCTTCGTCGAAGACGGCAAGTAGGTGGAGAAGCCCGGCCGCACGCCGGTCAC
>CAJABS010000019.1 GCA_903938075.1 uncultured Chloroflexota bacterium
CGCACATTGCGGATCTCAACGCGAGCCTCTTCGGCGCGCTTCCCCATCTGCTTCACGAGGTCCTTGCGGCGCTCCTCGGTCATCGCAGGCACGCGGAGCCGAATCACGCCACCGTCTACGGCAGGGGTCATGCCGAGCTGGGCGTTGTTCAGCGCCTTCTCAATGGCTGGAATCGCCGTCTTGTCCCACGGCTGAATCACTAAGAGGGTGTTCTCGGGAACGCTGATGCCCGCCATCTGATTGAGTGGCGTCATCGCGCCGTAGTGCTCAACGACGACGCGCTCCACGAGTGAGGCGCTAGCGCGGCCCGTGCGGAAGCCGCCGAGGTCCTTGCCGAAGGCTTCAACCGCTTTGGTCATCCGCTCCGTTGCTGTGTCGCTCATCGCGTACCCCCTTTGCTGATTAGAGTGCCGACGGTCTCGCCGCGCACCGCCTTCAGAATATTCTCGTGCGCGTCGAGGTCAAAGACCACGATCGGAAGGTCATTCTCCATGCAGAGCGAGACGGCGGCGGCGTCGAGCACGCGCAGCCCGTCGACCAGCACCTGCCCGTAGGTGATCGCCGGATATCGCTTCGCGTCAGGATGCTTCACCGGATCCTTGTCGTAGACCCCGTCCACCTTAGTGGCCTTCAGCACCACCTCGGCACCAATCTCTACGGCGCGCAGTGCAGCGGCCGTATCGGTGGTGAAGTACGGATTCCCGGTGCCGGCGACGAAGACGACCACGCGCCCCTTCTCGAGGTGGCGTACGGCGCGTCGGCGAATGTATGGCTCGGCGACCTCATTCATGTCGATCGCGGTCATCACGCGCGTTGGCACGCCCGCACGCTCAAGTGCGTCTTGCAGGGCGAGCCCGTTCATGGCTGTTGCGAGCATGCCGATGTAGTCGGCCGTCGCGCGATCCATTCCGGTAGCGGTTGCGGCGGCCATGCCGCGGAAGATGTTGCCACCGCCGACGACGATGCCAACCTGCACGCCGAGCGCCGTCACTGCCTTCACCTGTTCGGCAACGAATGCGACGACTGAGGGATCAACGCCGTACTCAAGCTTCCCGAGGAGTGCCTCCCCTGAGAGCTTCAGCAAAATCCGCTGATAGCGTGTGGTTTCGGTCATGCCGCCTCCACCGCCCCAATCATGTGGGGCCTACAGCTCCTCGCCGAGTGCGTAGCGCACGAAACGCCGGACTCGGATGTTCTCGCCGATAGTGGCAATCGCGTTCGTGATCAGCTGACCAACGTTCTCGTCGCCATCGCGGAACGGCTGATCGAGAAGGCAAACCTCTTCGAACCACTTGCGCAGCTGACCCTCAACGATCTGGGCGCGAATTGCCTCTGGCTTCTTGGCGAGCGCCTCATCCTCAAGGAGTGCGGCGCGCTTCGCCTCAAGGGCGGCGGCTGGAATCTGGTCCTGGCTGACGTAGAGCGGGTGAAGTCCCGCAATCTGCATCGCGATGTCCTTCACCAGCTTCTGGAACTGCTCGTTGCGTGCAACGAAGTCCGTCTCGCAGTTGACCTCGAGCAGCACGCCGACACGGCCGCCGGTGTGGATGTACGAGGAGACGAGTCCCTCACGTGCATCTCGGCCGGCCTTCTTCGCGGCGGCGGCTAGGCCAGCCTCACGAAGTGCCAGAACGGCCTTCTCTACATCGCCGCCGCACTCTTCGAGTGCGCGCTTGCAATCCATCATTCCTGCGCCTGTGCGCTCGCGTAG
Organism: uncultured Chloroflexota bacterium; assembly: GCA_903938075.1. Taxonomy (GTDB): domain Bacteria; phylum Chloroflexota; class Limnocylindria; order Limnocylindrales; family Limnocylindraceae; genus Limnocylindrus. The sequence goes on from CAJABS010000019.1 coordinate 1,712, forward strand.
GTCTCGTACCGCCTCTGCGC
>CAJABS010000020.1 GCA_903938075.1 uncultured Chloroflexota bacterium
CACCATGAAGTACCCAGGCATCTATCTGCTCGGCGAGAAGGCACACGCCGAGATCGTCTCGGTTGCTGTGGCGTCAAAGGGCCAGCACCAGGACACCGGTGCGAAGGCGGTGCACCTTGCGCCGAACACCACCAGCCGCATCGTCGGCAAGTCAGTCTGCAAGGACGGCGGCGTGGCAACGTATCGCGGCACCGTCCGCGTCGCACCGGGCGCAACGGGCGTCACCACGAGCGTGCGCTGCGATGCGATGATCCTCGATGAGGGGAGCCGCTCTGAGACCTATCCGTACATCGACATCCAAGAGGACGACACCTCAATGAGCCACGAGGCAACAGTCGGTCGCGTCTCCGACGATCAGATCTTCTATCTGATGAGCCGCGGCATGACGGAGAACGAGGCGACGAACTTGATCGTGCAGGGCTTCCTTGAAGTCTTCACCAAGGAGTTGCCGATGGAGTACGCCCTTGAGTTCAATCGCCTGATTCGACTCGAGATGGAGGGGGCCCTCGGGTGACCCGCCGCGCACTCGCTGATCTCCCACTCGAGTGGGCAACAACCGACATGATCACCAAGCTCAGCCCAGGAGGAGCAGGCCTACCTGAGCGAACCGTGGCACTCGCCGCGTTTCACGCCCTCCCGACTGAGTCGAACCTGCTCTTCACCGGGTACGTTGACCTTCGGGCGGCAGAGGTTGAGCGCGCAGCGCCCGCCGTTCTTCCGCAGGAGATTCGAGCACTCCCCGCAACGGCACTGCCGGAGGGCGCCGCTGCACTCATCGAAATCTCGGGCGCAGGGGTTAGCGCCTACCTTGGCGGGGAGGCCACCACTGCCGGCCTGAGCATTGCACCGCTCGCCCCATCCACGCCGATGGGTGGCGCAAGTGAGGATCGCACTGCTGCGCTGGTTGCCGCCCTCTGGAACACGGGCGTCTCGATTTCACTGAGCGCCGGTCATCTGCGCGCACCGATTGTTGTGCGCATCGTTGCCCCAGAGTCTGGGTCGTCGCTCCTTGCGCGCATCGCAGTGTCCCTCGGTGACGGCGCACAGGCCTCGATCGTGGAAGAGATCAGCGGCAGCGCCGCTGCGCCCGCAGTTGCCACATCGCTCTTGGCAACCAGCAGCGAGATTACGCTCGGGGCCCGCGCGACGTTGTCACTCTCCTCCATCCAAGACCTCCCCGAAGATCGTGCCTACGTGACGGTCCGTCGTCACACCTTTGGCGAGAAGGCACAGTTGCAGCTGGCCGTGGCGCAGGTCGGCGCACGGCTGGTGCGCGGTCGCATCGATCACCTGCTCACGGGCGATGGATCTGGCGTCCGCCAGGTAGAGGTGGTCTTCGGTGCTGGTGATCAGATTCACGACCTCACCACCTATAGCCTGCACTCCGGCCAGAAGACGGTGGGCGACCTACTTGCAAAGGGTGTGTTTGCCGGAAACGCACGTGGCTACATCAAGGGGGTCACGACGATCCCGCGTAGCGGGCGTGGCACGAACTCGTACCTCGGTGAGTTCGGCATGCTCCTTTCAAAGACGGCGCGCAGCGTGGCGATTCCATCACTCTGGATTGACCAGCCAGACTGCGAGCGAGCGGCGCACGGCAGCTCCGTTGGCCCAATTGACCCGGCCCAGATCTTCTACCTGCGCTCACGCGGGCTCACCGATGCGGAGGCGCGTCGCACGATTGTGATGGGCTTCCTTGAGCCCGTTGTTGCTGCACTCCCGCTTGATGCAGAAGCGGAGCGCCTGCGTGAGGTGCTTGCAGCAAAGCTGGACGCTGCGCTGGCAAAGCAGCCTGCAGCACTCGCCTCCTAAACTCGCCCCATGCCAGCAGAGCGCCTCTTCCCTGCAGTAGAGCTTCCCGACGGCACGATGCGTCTCGCCTGGCCCGGCGGCGCGGCCATCCTGGTGGTGAATCGCGGCGGCAAGTTGTTGGCGGTCGACGGCGTCTGCACGCACGAGTATTGCGAGCTAGATCGTGGCTTCCTCTCGCCCGCCACCGTTGACCGACCCACCGTGACCTGCCCACTCCACCTCTCGCGATTTGACCTTGAGAGCGGTGAGCCGCTTGACCCACCGGCAGAGGTCCCGCTCGGGGTTCATGTGGTGAGCGTTGACGAACAGGGATGGGTGGTACTGCAAACCTAGCCCTGCACAGCGCGCTAGGATGGGGGCGACGCGCAGCCACTGCGCAAGAGGGGAGCCCCAATGCAAGAGATCAAGGATCGCGCCGCAAGCCTCGCCGGTCTCGCGCTAGAGCGCGACGCAATCTTCTTGTACGACGCCCTCGCCAAGATTGAGAAGGACCCCGCCCGCCGGAGCGCCTTTGAGCGCATCGCAACAAGTGAGCGTCGCCACGCCGCTATCTGGGAGGCGAAGCTCATCAGCCTCGGCGAGCAGGTACCCGCCAGCAAGCGTCCGAGTTGGCGTGTGCGCCAGATCACGCTGCTCGCGCGACTCTTTGGCACCCGTGCCGTGAGCGACATGGTGAAGGCGCTTGAAGGGTACGAAGAGGAGGTCTACGGCGCTCATAGTGACGTGGCTGAGGTCACCGACATTGCCGCCGATGAGGCGAAGCACGCCGACATCTGGCGCGAACTCGATGCGGGTAAAGCCGCCGGTCACGGGAAGGGCGTCGCCGCACACCGCGGTGCCCTTGAAGAGACAATGGCACGCGAGCCGTGGCATCGCGCCGGAAATAGTGGCACCGTGCGCGCCACGATCTTTGGTGTATCAGACGGACTCGTTTCAAATGCCGCTCTGGTGATGGGTATCGCGGGAGCAACTACCGCCACTGGCCAGGGTGGTTTCGTCGTGCTGGCCGGCGTCGCAGGCCTGCTCGCTGGTGCATTCAGCATGGCGGCGGGTGAGTACGTCTCGATGCGCAGCCAGACCGAACTGCTTGAGCGCCAGATTGAGCTGGAGCGCGCCGAACTTGAAGCGATGCCTGAGGAGGAGGAGGCCGAGATTGCGGCGATCTACCACGCGCGCGGCTTCCCCGATGACGAGGCGAAAGCGATCGCCAAGCGACTTATGGCTGATCCGACGATTGCTCTCGAGACGCTGGTTCGAGAAGAGCTTGGCCTCGACCCAGAGGAGCTTGGCTCCCCCTGGGGTGCGGCGATCTCCTCGTTCATCGCCTTTGCCGTCGGCGCGTTCGTACCACTCTTGCCGTTCATTCTGCTCACCGGATTTACCGCACTCGCTGTCAGCATTGCCCTGACAGCGGTCGCGCTCTTTAGTGTCGGCGCTGCGGTCAGTCTGCTAACGGGTAAGTCGGCGATCTACACGGGGCTTCGCCAGCTGGCGATTGGTGCAGCGGCGGCCGCAATCACCTATGCCGTTGGCTCACTGATTGGAGTCAACGTCTAGATGCTGCCAATCCCACCCGATCCAGTTCTGCTTGAGCTCGGACCGATCGTCATCCGTTGGTATGGGGTCCTCTACGCCATCGGGCTCTTGGTGGCGTATCAGTTCATGCTCCGTGAAGCACGACGTCGTTCGCTTAACGAGAAGTTGATTCTCGACGGTCTCATCATCATCTCGATCGCCGCGCTAGCTGGTGGTCGCCTCTATCACGTGATTGACGCATGGGATCGGCAGTTTGCAGCGAACCCGATTGCAGCACTCATTCCTCCGTACGAGGGGCTCGGCGCTCCAGGTGGTCTCATCACTGGCACCATCGCCCTTGTGGTGATCCTTCGCCGCTGGCGACAGGAGCCGTGGGGCTGGGTTGACGTAGCCGGTCCGGCGATCCTAGTGATGCAGGCAATCGCGCGGTGGG
>CAJABS010000021.1 GCA_903938075.1 uncultured Chloroflexota bacterium
CCAGAAGCTCCTCTACAACTACTACCGAATCGGCGGGGTGAACGGCGACTTGAACCATGAGTTCATGAGCCGCCTCGGCACCTGGATGAGCCGCGCCGCAGCGCAGATTGACTCCAACCTGGCCCTGATCAACGAGAACGAGATCTTCGTGCGCCGCACGCGTGGCCTCGGCGTTCTCGATGCAAAGACTGCCCTCAAGATGGGCGTCACAGGTCCAAACCTGCGCGCGAGCGGCGTGCCGTTCGACCTGCGCCGCGACCGCCCATATCTCGTCTACCCAGAGCTCGAGTTCGACGTGCCAACGCGCGACGAGGGCGACTCGCTGGCCCGCTACCTGGTGCGCATGGACGAGATCAAGCAGTCAATTCGCATCATCGACCAGGTCCTTCACGAGATGCCCGACGGTCCAGTGATGGCGAAGCTGCCGCGCCTTCTTCGCCCGCGACCAGGTCGCGCATTTGGCGCCGTTGAGGGGCCGCGCGGCGTCTATGGCACCTACGCCATTAGCGATGGCACCGATCAGCCATTCCGCATGCGCATTCACGACCCATCATTTGTGCACCTGCAACTTGTTGGGCCACTCACCAAGGGGAACCTCATCGCCGACACCATGGCGGTGATGGCAAGCCTTGATCCGGTCATGGGCGGAGTCGACAAGTGAGCGGCGCATCGATGACGTGGAACCGCCTGACGCCAGCCGGCCGCGCACTCGCGGTGCTGCTCCCCGTTCTCGCTATTGGTGGCGCGCTCACCACGCTCCTCCTCGCCACATTCGGCGGCGCCATCGCTGCAACGATCGGCGCAAACCTGCCGATCGTCCGCTTCCTCGTTGCCGCCGTTGTCACTTTCCTCATCTCAGTGCCCGTCGCATTCCTCTTGATCTATATGGAGATGAAGATCATCGCGCTCATGAACCTGCGCATCGGACCCGATCGCATCGGACCTGCGGGCGCAGTGATGAGTGTGGTGCACGGCCTCAAGGTGCTGATGAAGGAGGACTACACGCCACCGAGCGTTGATGTGCCGGTCTTCACGCTTGCACCCGTCGTTGTCTATCTCGCAAGCTTCATGACCCTGTTGGTGATTCCATTTGCACCAGAGCTCACGAGCATGGGCTTCGAACTCGGACTCCTCTATTTCTTCGCGATCGGTGGACTTAGCGTCGTGGGCCTGATGATGGCGGGCTGGTCCTCGTTCAATAAGTACTCGCTACTCGGCGGCATTCGCGCTGCAGCACAGGCAATCAGCTACGAGATTCCACTGACGCTCTCCGTGGTGGGAATCGTGATCCTTACTGGCACACTCTCACTGCCGAAGATTGTCGCCGCACAAGACGGCTCGTTCCTTGACTGGTTTATCTTCCGCCAGCCACTTGCGGCGATCATCTTCTTTATCGCAATCACGGCAGAGGCGAACCGCACCCCGTTCGACAACGCCGAGGCCGACCAAGAGATCGTTGCCGGGTTCGCCACCGAGTATTCGGGCATGCGCTTCGGATTCTTCTTCTTTGCGGAGTACGTGAACGTCTTCATCGTCTCGGCACTCTTTAGCGCCGTCTTCCTCGGTGGGTCAAACCCACCAATTCACATCGATCTAAATCCGCAGATCCTGATCGACTTGAGTGCGCTCGGCATCGGGTTGCCACTCATTGCAGGTCTCGCGCCAGTGGTGGGCACGCTGCTCTTCGCGACACCGATCTGGTTCGCAAGCTCCCGCATCAAGGGTTGGCAGGCACTCGTGGCCGGATTCTTGATCTTCGGTGGCGTGTCGACCGCAGCGGTTGGCATCTGGGCCTTTGTGATGCTTCCGCCAGTGGCCAGCCTCATCTGGTTCCTGATCAAGACCTTCTCGCTCGTCTTCATCTTTGTTTGGATGCGCGGCACACTGCCACGCGCGCGCATTGACCAGCTGATGGGCTTCGCGTGGAAGTGGCTCTTGCCAGCATCGCTGCTAAACATTTTTGCAACGGCGTTTGCCGTGCTGATTGCGGGGAGCTAACCATGCCAAAAATTCCTGGCACCGGACTGCTATCGGGGATGCGCCTCACGCTGACGCGCTTCTTCCAGCCGAAGCGCACAGTGATGTATCCAGAGGTGAAGCCAGACATTGCACCGCGCAACCGCGGCCGACTCGAGCTGGTCACCGACGAGCACGGGACGCTGAAGTGCGAGACCTGTTTCCAGTGCGCGCAGGCATGCCCAATCGAGTGCATTGACATGGGCGGCACCGACACGAAGGGGCGCTTCGCCGTGCATTGGGGCCCAGCCGAGCAGTACGCAGAGCGACGCGAAGAGTCGGCGATGCGCCGCTCCGGTCGAACCGTCTCCGACGCAGCTGCTGCAACTGGGGCGACGATCAACATCACGAAGGTTGAAGAGATTCTTGAAGCGCACGACTACGACCCGCATCACATGCTCGCGATCCTTGAAGAGATCCAGGCCTCCTACGGCTACCTGCCAGTGGATGCACTGAAGCGTGTGAGCCGCGCGACCGGCGCCTGGTACGCCATGGTCTACGGCACCGCCACCTTCTATAAGCACCTCGCCTTTGAGCCAGGGGTGACCCGCTCGATCGCCGTCTGCCGCTGCGCCAACTGCCTCGTCTCCGGGGCGGGCTCAGTGATGGGCACCCTCAGCTACGAGTTCGGCACCGAGTTCGGCCGAGCGATCCCGTGGAGCAACCTGCGCCTCGAGTCGCTCCCGAGCCACCTTCCCGACGCCCCATCGCCACTTGTGGTGATCGACGGGGAGCCGCAGCGCGACCTGAGCGCCAAGAACGCCGCCAGCTGGGCCGCCGCACTCGCCGGGAGGTTCGCGGCGTGAAGCGGCTGAACGCCCCCAAGGGTTGGAGCCAGCTGCTCTTCGTCGCGCCGACCGAGCCGTGGGCGGCACTCCGCGCCGCCGCTGCGGCGGGAGCCGCCGGTACGACCGCAACCCTGATCGCCGCTGGCCTTCGTGGTCGTGGCGGTGGCGGCTTCCTTACTGGAGCGAAGTGGCAGGCAACCGCCGCCGAACCAGCGAGCCAGTACTACGCCGTGGCGAACGGCTACGAATCTGACCCAGCCGTCTTCACCAACCGCCTCCTTATGGAGGAGAACCCACAGGCGATCGTTGAGGGGCTCGCCATTGCCGCCCTTACGGTTGGCGCCCGCGAGGCGTTTATTGCCGTGCGCGCCGAATACACGGAAGCGATCAAGCGACTCGAAGCGGTTATCGCCAACGCGGAACGCGAAGGAATCCTTGACGCCACGCTGCTCGGCACCGGTCGTGAGCTGATCATCACCGTTCGCCCACTTCAGGGCTCCAGCATGATCGGCGAAGAGACGGTGCTAATGAAGGCACTCGCCGGCAAGCGCGGTCAGCCAGAGCAGACCCCGCCGTACCCATCGGAGGTCGGCTACCTCGGCAAGCCAACCGCCGTGAACAACGTCGCCACCCTCGCGGCGGTGCCATGGATCCTGAACAACGGCGCAGAGGCCTATGCGCAGGTCGGCGACACCGGACAGCCAGGCACCGTTCTCGTACAGATCAGCGGATCCGTCGCGAACCCTGGCGTCATTGAAGTGCCGACCGGCACGCCACTCAACGAGATCATCGCGGCCGCGGGCGGTACAGCCAGTGGCGCAAGCATCAAGGCGCTCCTCGTTGGTGGGCCAACGGGCGGATTCATTCCGGCGAACCTCTTTGGCGGCACGCCGTATAGCGGCGCGGGCCTCAAGGGCGTTGGCGCGCACATCGGCTCGGGCGCACTCCTCGCACTCGACAACTCCGTCGCCATCCCAGAGCTCGCCACCATGTTGACGCGCTGGTGTGCCGATGAGGCGTGCGGCAAGACGATCCCGTGCCGCATCGGCACACGCCGACTCGCCGAGATCGGCCAACGCTTTGTTGATGGCTTGGCAGGCCCAGCCGACGCAGAGCGGCTGCAGAAGCTCGCCGCCGATGTCACCGATAGCGCCCTCTGCGCACATGAGGCGCTTGCGCCAAGCCCGCTCCTCACGGGGGTGCGATACTTTGCCTCTGAGTTTGGACCTGCCGTTGCCGCACCGTCGGCAACACCAACAAGCGGACGGAGCTGATCATGGCCGACCTGATTGATCGACCGGCAAGCGCAGTGACACCAGTCTCGCGCGCGATCACCCCAGCGCCATCAGCAGAGGTCGCCGTCGACAAGCTGCTCACCACACGCAGCCCACAGCGACCACAGCGCACACCGACCTTCTACGTCGAGATCGATGGACAGAAGATTGAAGCGTTTGAAGGACAGACAATTCTTGAAGTCTGCCGCGCAAACGGCATTGAAGTGCCAACGCTCTGCTACGACCCGAAGCTGCCAGGGTTCGGCGCATGCCGCATGTGTGTCGTTGATGTTGAAGGATGCGACCAGCCATCCATCAGCTGTTCAGCGAAGGCGGAGCCGGCACAAGTCGTATCAACGCAGACCGATCGCATTCGCGAAATTCGCCGCACCAACCTTGAGCTGATCTTCAGCGACCACAACGCCTACTGCTTGCCACCATGCCAGAACAAGTGCCCAAGCCACATCGACATTCCTGGATTCTTGAAGGCGAATGCAGAGTCGCAGTTCCGCGAGTCGGCACGCATCTTCAAGCGCACCATTCCATTCCCAAGCATCCTCGGCCGCGTCTGCCCGGCGCCATGCGAAGACCACTGCCGTCGCGACGAAGTAGACGAGGCGATCGCAATTCGTGATAGCCACCGATACGCCGGCGATCAGGTGTTGAAGGCAATGTGGGATGAGGATCTCGATCCACCTGTGCCATTCGAACTGCAGCCAAAGACGGGCAAGCGCGTCGCCGTAATCGGTTCTGGTCCAGCGGGCGCATCCGCTGCGTATTACCTGCTTGTTGCCGGACACGACGTCGCCATCTTTGAGAAAGATCCAGAGCCAGGTGGCATGTTGCGCTACGGCATTCCGCAGTACCGACTGCCAAAGATCGAAGTGCTTGACGGTGAATACCAGTCCATCACGCGACTCGGCGGCCGCTTCGAGTGCGGCAAGATGCTCGGACGCGACTTCACCGTCGCCGATCTCAAGGCGCAGGGTTACGACGGCGTTGTCGTTGCGATCGGCTGCTACGACACGAACGACCTCGGCATTCCGGGCGAAGATGCCGACGGCGTGATCGACGGCCTTGACTACCTACACACCGCAGCACTCGGCCTCACCTA
>CAJABS010000022.1 GCA_903938075.1 uncultured Chloroflexota bacterium
CAGTGGATCTCGACGCAGCCAGTTGCGGGTCTTGGACGCGGAGACCCACTCGCGCCAGGCGGTGCGATCCGTTGGATCTGGATTGCGTACCTCACCAGCATCGCTCGTCGTGATTGAGCGGCGACCAGTAACCGGCGGAGCTGCAGTGAGGTACCGGCGTAGGTCGCTCATCAGCGCGTCACCTCGCCGCGCGCGATCAGCCCAACGCCGCCCAAGAGGAGCAGGGCACCAGCGACGAGTCCCGCGTCTGCCGCCTCACCCAAGAGGCCAACGCCAAGGAGTGCGGCGACGAGTGGCTGCAAGAAGAGTGCGGCGGCGGCAACGCGCGGTGGCGCGGCCGCATAGCCGCGATACCAGAGCGACCAGCCGATCGCAGTTGCGCCAACGGCGAGGTATGCAATCGCCCCGAGCGCTGCGGGCGTGGTGGCGGCGGCAAGATCAAATCCGCCAACGATCGCCTCAATCAGCGCAACCGGTGCAATGAAGACGAGTGCAAGTGCTGCCGTGAGGCCGATCGCGCGACTTGCGCCGATCGCCGCAACGAGCGGTCGCCCCAGCGACGAATAGAGCGCCCACGATGCCCCCGCGCCAATGAGTGCGAGCATGCCGAGGATTCGCGAAAGGTCCGTCGCACTGAACTCGGCAGATCCGCGCAGCGCGAGGAGGAGGACGCCTACAGTAGCGAGCGCGATTCCACCCCACGCGCGTGGTGGGATTGCGACACCGTCGAGCGCTCGACCGAAGAGCAAGACGAAGATCGGTGTTGCCATTGTCACTACTGAACCCTCAACGCCGGAGGTGAGTGCCGTCCCGCCGAACTGGAGCAACATGCTCGTCGCTGCAACGAGTGCTGCGATCCAGGCGGCACGGTGCGGGACCTCCGACCACCCCGTACTTTCGCCGCGAACGCGCGCGTAGATGAGGAGGACGGCGACGCCGAGCGCCAAACGAATCAGGGTGAGTGTGGCGGGAGGGATCGCCTCAAAGGTGGCGGCAGAGATGACATAGAGGCCACCCCAAAGCGCTGCGGCGGCTGCGAGGGAGGCGGCGGGCGCACGGCTGCCTCTGGTGTGCGCTGCGCTCCCTTCACTCATCCGCGCCAGTGTAGCCGAGTGGCACCGCACGTAGCGGTACCATATGACGATGAACATGCGATTAGACGAACAGCTCGGCTCGCCCTACTTCTCGCCTTCAGGCGACGCGCGCGCGCCATATGAGACACACGGCACCACATTCCTCCAGTATCTTGCGCGACGTGCCGCAAAGTGCCGCATCCTCGCGCCGCTCGGCACGCTGCTCAAGGAAGAGCGACTGGGTGGCGCAGAGTTTTCTGGCGCACTCGCCTGCTTCGCCTACTACGCGGTCGCCGCCTCCACCACGTACGGGAGCGGATACCGTCAACCAGAATTCACGGACGAGCAGATCGTCGAGGAACGTGATCCTGAATCCGGAGCACTCATCAGCGCCATCAACTCTGGGGGGAGCCGCGAGATCGCGGCAAAGATTCGCGCCACCGTGCCGAAGATCGGCATCTACGATGCAAGCGAACGCATCTTGGGCACCACCGTGGGAATCCGCGGACTTGGCATGCCGGCGCCATCAACCTTCGCGTTCGAGGTGGACGCAGCTGGGCGTCGTGCCGGCCTCGCCGCCTGGCGCGGCACCGCTCGCGGCACCATCACCACGGAGCTCGCCCCCACCCTTCGCGGCAGTCGCATTCGCGCCTACGGCGCACTGGATCTCCACGGGAGTGACGGCAGCCGTGGCCGCGCGGAGATCACTCGTGAGGGGCTCGTGTGCATCCAGATCAGCGACCCGCAAGGTGGCACACTCCGCCTCAACGCTCCGCTCAAGTAGCCGCCGGGCATGCGAGAATTAGCGGCATGTTGAAGGCATCGCGACCGGCACCACTCGACCCTGCGGCGATCGCCGCCGTCCGTCGCCCCTTTGATGAGGCGGACATGTTCCCGCCGAAGGTCTATCACGATCAGGAGATCTTCAACTGGGAGTCGCAGGAGATCTTCCGCCACGAATGGCGCTGCGTCGGCCGCGAAGAGGAGACACCAAACGTTGGCTCCTACCGCCTTCTTGAGTTCGCTGGCGAGCAGGTCATCATCTCGCGCGGTGAAGACAACAAACTGCACGCCTTCATCAATGCCTGCCGGCACCGCGGCGCAACACTGATTGAGGGGCCACAGGACGGAAAGCCAGATTGCGGCGAGGCGAAGAAGATCGTCTGCCCGTATCACGCCTGGGTCTACGGCCCAGATGGGAAGCTCCTAAAGGCGAAACACACTGACGACCTGAAGCGATTCGATCCTCGCGAGTACGACCTTGTGCCGCTCCGCTGTGAGACGTGGCAGGGCTTCGTCTTCCTGACGCTCGACAAGGCGGCCGAACCACTCCTCACGTATCTCGACGATCTCGTTGACGTGTTTGCGCGATTCGAGTTTGAACCGCTGCGACTCGCGAAGCGCGAGGTGTATGAGGTTGCCGCCAACTGGAAGATCTTGGTGGAGAACTACTCAGAGTGCTATCACTGCCCAGGCGTGCACCCGCAGCTCAACGCGCTGACGCCGTATGACCTTGGTGAAGACATCCCCGCGCGCGGAC
>CAJABS010000023.1 GCA_903938075.1 uncultured Chloroflexota bacterium
CCGAGAATCCGATGATGGTGAGCATGGCGGTCACAAAGAGGGCATCAATCTCAATACCTGCAACGGTGCCGGCGATCGCAAAGAAGCCCACCGTGACGATGACGTCATGGAGGAGTGCCGCTAGGGCTGCCATGCCGAATCGCAGGTTGCGGAAGCGGTAGGTCATCCAGAGCACGATTCCGATTGAGCCAAGGGCGACGAGGAGGAGCGCCTGCTGCGTCAGGTCCTGGCTAATGACGGGACCGACGGTCGAGACCGATCCTTCTTCAGCGATCGGTCCGATCGCGGCAACTACCGCTTCACGAATGGCCTGGAGCTCGGCACCAGCGTTATCAATCTGATCCTGACCAACCTGAAGATCGAGCGGCTTCGTTCGTACGATCAAGAAGCCGGTGCCTGCCTCGGTAACGGTCGCCTCTTCGTGGCCAGCGCTGGCGACCGCCGCCTGCACCACAAGTGGGTCGGCTGGGCTCTCGGGACGGAACTCCCAGATGGTGCCGCCCGTATAGTCGATGGAGAACTTCAGGCCAATGGTGCCACCCGAGATGGGGGTCGCCAAAGTGAAGATGAGCCCAGGAATCGTAATGAGCAGCGAGAAGAGGAAGAACCAGCGCTTGCGCGCGATGATCTTATCCATGCAAGGCCCCCCGATCGAGTGCGTCGAGATCGCCCTTCGCTACGCCATACAGGTACGGCGAAGAGAAGCGCTTCCGCGCGATCACGGCTCGCAGAATCAAACGCGTCACGGTGATGGCGGTGAAGAGTGAGCAGAGCACGCCGATGATCAGAACCAGGGCGAAGCCCTTAATCGTTGATGAGCCGAAGTAGAAGAGGATGAATGCGGTAATCAAGCTTGAGACGTTTGAGTCCAGAATGGAGTTCCAGGCTCGGCTGAATCCAGCCTCGACGGCGGGGACAATCCCCTTGCCAATGCGCAACTCCTCTTTGGTGCGCTCAAAGATCAAGATGTTCGCATCGACCGCCATGCCGATGGAGAGCACAAATCCTGCAATGCCGGCAAGGGTCAGCGTAACGGGGACAAGGCGGAAGATGGCCAGGACGATGATCACGTAGAAGATCAAGGCGATGCTGGCAACGGCTCCTGCGACGCGATAGTGCAAGAGCATGAAGAGGAAGACGAGCAAGATGCCGATGGCGCCAGCGAAGAGCGCTTGGCCGAGGAAGGATGCGCCAAGGGTCGCCTTCACATCTGTGACGCCAATCTCTGCGATCGGGAATGGGAGGGAGCCGAACTTCAAGATGGTGACAAGGTTCGCCGCTTCGTCGACGGCAAATCCGCTCGCGCCAGGGCCTGAGATCTGTGCCTCGCCGCCAGTGATCGCGCTCTGAATGTACGGAGCAGACTTCACAGCGCCGTCGAGAACGATCGCAAAGTAGGAGCCGATGTTCGCCTTCGTCCAAGTGGCGAAGAGCTCTGAGCCCTCCGACTTCAGCTTGAACGAGACGACACGACGTCCGGACTCGTCAATCTGCACCGCTGATGACTCAATCTGGTCGCCGGAGAAGAGCGGCTTCAGCGTGGTATCGCTCAGCGTGTCACCCTCACCCGGTACCGGCTTTACGCCGTCGGTAGGCTGACCGGTCGCAGTGTTGAAGAAGCCGTAGACCTCGCGCGGAAGCGGCACAAGATCGAGTCGACCGGTTGTGCCGAGCAGGGCGCGGATGGAATCAGGATTCGTGACACCTGGAAGCTCAACCACGATGCGGTCGGAGCCTTGGGTCTGGACGAGCGGCTCAGAGACGCCCGTGCTGTTAACGCGGCGCTCGATGATGTCGCGGATGGTGGCGAGGTCGGCAGCGGTGGCGCTGACGCCGTCGACTGGCTGCACCTGATATTCCACGCGAAGCCCACCGCGCAGGTCGAGGCCAAGCTTGGTTTCAATCAGGCGCGTGCCGCCGGATGTCCCACCCGCGGGGAGGCTGAGATTTGGGAGTAGGTCAATAGCCAGCGCTAGAAGCGCTGTAGCCAGGATCAGGTACGGGGTGAACTTACGCATTGCCGAGAATCCTAGCAGGGGGGCGCGTCAGCCCCGTTCACGCTCGATCCGCGCCAAGGGCCGTGAGGATCCGTGC
>CAJABS010000024.1 GCA_903938075.1 uncultured Chloroflexota bacterium
ACCCCGATCGCCATCGAGGTTGGTCAGCGCTTCGCGATTCGCGAAGGCGGCCGCACCGTTGGCGCCGGCTCGATCACGAAGATCACCGAGTAGCAGATGGCAAAGGCAGAGAACCGACCCACGCTGCAACTCGCGTGCACGGAGTGCAAGGAGCGCACGTACACGACGCGCAAGAACAAGCGCAATGACCCGAATCGCCTCGAGTTGATGAAGTACTGCCCGCGATGTCGCGTGCAGCGCATGCATCGCGAGACGAAGTAGGTCAGGCGCAAGGAGAGCATCAGTAGGGGCGTAGCTCAATTGGTAGAGTCCCGGTCTCCAAAACCGGTTGTTGTCGGTTCGAGTCCGGCCGCCCCTGCCAGCCTCTCGGCTACGGCCGCAGAGGGAGTCAAGTGAAGCGAAGGAGCAAACGAGCGTGAAGCGAATCCGGAAGTTCTTCTCGGAGGCAATCTCGGAACTGCGCAAGGTGGCATGGCCAACCAGCGCACAGGTCCGTGTGCTTACCGTGCTCGTCTTCGTCGCCTCGCTGGTCGTGGGCTTCTACATCGCCTTCTGGGACCTGCTCTTTACTGAAATCCTCAAGCTGATCAACCCCGCCTGAGAATCTGGACGAGGAGAAATCTGTGACTGATGCACTGAGCCCCGAGACCGGAAGCGCCGCCGCTGAGAAGCCGGCACCAACGGCGAAGCGACACTGGTACGCCATCCACACCTACTCAGGATTTGAGAACAAGGTGAAGGCGAACCTTGAGCACCGCATTGAGTCGATGGATATGTCGGACCGCATCTTCCAGGTCGTTGTGCCAATGGAAGACGAGATCGTGATCCGCAGCGGCGTGCGAACGACCGTGCAGAAGAAGATCTATCCAGGCTACGTGCTCGTTGACATGATCATGGAGCCAGAGAGCTGGTACGTCGTGCGCAACACGCCAGGCGTCACAAGCTTCGTCGGCGGCTCCGCAATCCCTGGCATGAAGGCCGACCCAGTGCCGCTCACCGAGACTGAGGTGAAGCAGATCCTGCGTCAGCTCGGCGTGGGCCAGGCACCAACGGTCAAGGTTGCCTTCGTCAAGGGCCAGTCCGTTCGCGTCAACGACGGACCGTTCTCAGACTTCGTTGGAACGGTCGAAGATATCGACCCAGAGCGAAGCAAGGTCAAGGTGTTGGTCTCGATCTTCGGGCGTGAGACGCCAGTGGAACTCGACCTGCTCCAAGTATCGAAGCTGTAATCCGGAAGTAGAGAGGAGCGCACCATGGCACAGAAGATTCGCGCAACCGTCACGCTGCAGCTCCCCGCGGGTGGGGCAACTCCAGCGCCACCAGTCGGTACGGCCCTCGGGCCCCACGGCATCAACATCGTCGAGTTCACGAAGTCGTATAACGAGAAGACCTCCGACCGCAAGGGCGAGGTGATTCCAGCCGTGATCACGATCTTTGAGGATCGTTCGTTCACCTTCGTACTCAAGACCCCACCAGCAGCGGACATGATTCGCAAGGCGGCGGGCATTGAGAAGGGTGCAGGCGATCACAAGGCCGGCAACGTCGGCAAGATCACCCGCGCGCAAGTCGAAGAGATCGCATCCAAGAAGATGGCGGATCTCAACGCCCCAACGATTGAGGCGGCCTGCAAGATGATCGAGGGATCAGCAAAGTCCATGGGAGTAGAGGTCGTCGCCTGACGATCGCCGCAACCCCGCGGTGAAGGGGGAGGCCGACAAAC
>CAJABS010000025.1 GCA_903938075.1 uncultured Chloroflexota bacterium
ACCATCAGCAGCATGCGCGTCCTCCTGCTGATCTCTCCCGAGAGCCCCGCCCTGGCAGGGCTAACCCCGATCCTTGCCACCCTGATCGCCCGCGGCGCCACGATCGAAGCGGGCTCCGCCACCCCACATCTACGGGCGGAAGAGATCCAGGTCACCGAGCACGCCGACGAGGCGGGGTTGGAGCAGGCGGCGGCTAGCCTCACCAGCGCCGACCTCCTCATCGCCCCCGGTGGAGCCGAGGCGCCACCCGTCGCAATCGTCGCCATCACCCGAGCACTTCTTGCAGCCGAGAACGGACCGCTCATCGTCGTGGACCCAACTGCGATCGGTGACCTCCTCTCGGACATGGGAACCACAGGAAACCTCGCCACGATTCGGAGCGAGCTCCAGCGAGCCGCAGCACTCGCCATTGCGGCCCATGTAGCGCCGCTCGTGCGCGATAGCGAAAGCGCGATGCCAGCTCGCGACGTGATTGTGCTTGAACGCATTCGAACATTTGGACACGGCGAGAATCAACATCAGGCCGCCGCAGCGTATCGACGCGTACACGCGAAAGACGCCGGAATCATGGGCGCACGCGTGCTGCAAGGGCAAGAGCCGAGCCTCAACGACCTGCTCGACTTAGATGCAGGCGCGCGACTGGTCGCCGATCTGCCAACACCAAGCGTTGCGCTCATTCGTCACACAGACCCAATCGGTGTTGCAACTGCCGAGACCCCGCTCGGCGCACTCACGCGTGCAATTGAAACAGATGCAGCGGCGAGCTCTGGCTCAACAATTGTGTTCAACGTGCCAATTGATCGTGCTGTCGCCGCGGTGATCGCATCAGGAACATTTGAATCGGTGCTCGCACCAGGGCTCGCCGACGATGGTGCAGCAGAGACGCTACGCACGCGACCAGAGCTGAGTGTGGTGATTGGCCTCACACATCGCGACACGGAGCTCGACATGATCGGCGTAAGCGGCGCCGTGCTCTTGCAAACTGCTGACACCGGCAACATTGAGCGCTCGCAACTTCGTGTGGTCACCGAACGTCGACCAACGCTTGACGAACTCACCGACCTGCTTTTCTCGTGGCGCATCGTTCGACACATTCGATCAAACGCCATCGTGGTTGCACGCGGTGCCGCAACGCTCGGCATCGGCGCCGCCCAAGTAAACCGTCGCGTTGCCGTTGACATTGCGCTGAATCAGGCGGGCGAGCGCGCACGCGGTGCAGTGATGGCGAGTGATGCGTACTTCCCATTCGCCGAAGGGATCGCCGCAGCGGCAGCAGCGGGAGTCACGGCAATTGTTCAACCAGGTGGTTCACGACGTGATGCAGCGGCAATCGAGATCGCTGATCGTCACGGTATCGCGATGGTCTTTACCGGACGCCGACACTACCGCCGTTAGCGCGTTACACCCAGCGCAGCGCCGCCTGATCCCACGCGCCGACACAGAGCGCCGCAGCTTCACCCTCAACGCGGCGTTGCACATCACGGAGCTCGCGGGCAGTGCCCTGCCACCCTGGAGCCTTCAGTGTCGGAGAGATGTCGGCAAGCGGTGCCAAAACAAAGAGGCGCGAAGCGGCTGCGGGATGCGGAACAACGAGTGGCCGATCTGCATCAGTGCCATCAGGCTCAGTGCCGTGCGGTCGTGGATGTACGACCGCAATGTTCTCCATTGCAATGATGTCAATGTCGAGTCGGCGTGGACCGAACCGCACCGTCGGCACGCGTCCAAAGAGTCGCTCCAACTCCTTGACGCGCGTGAGCACTTCAACGGCTGCCGCGGCTGGCTCTTCGGGAAGTGTCGCGCGCACTTGAAGTGCTGCGTTGAAAAACTCCGGCTGGTCAACGAGTCCGACCGGCGTGGTGCGATAGAGCGGCGAGACCTGCTCCATCTTCCAGCCAGGAATGTGCGCGAGTGCGACAACCGCTTCGGCCAGCGTGGCGACAGGGTCGTCGAGATTGGCCCCGATTCCTAGGTGTACAACGAGCTGGCGCATGTGCCCGACGGTAGCGCCGCGTAGGATCTACTGCATGGAAGAGGTAGAGCGTCTCATTCGCGACGAGGCCCAGCGCGAGGGTTCGATCAGCTTCGCGCGATTTATGGAGCGCGCCCTTCTCGAACCTGGGCTTGGTTACTACGCCACAGCGCAGCGTCGGGCGGGTCGCAGCGGTGACTTTATGACCGCGCCAGAGTTGCACCCCATCCTGGTGCCGCCATCGTGCAACTAGCCGCGGTTACCTGGGAGCGCCTCGGCCGCCCCGCCACCTTCCGCTGGCGCGAGTACGGCGCCGGCGAGGGGACGCTCCTCCTGGCGGCACTCGACTACCTCACTCGCGAGGAGCACCCCCTTCTCGGTGCGCTGGAGGTTTCCGTGAGTGAGGCAAACCCGCACCGTCTCGCCGATCTGACCGCCGCACTGGCGGCACTCCCGGGTGGGGGGCCGCCCCTCATTGCGGCGGGGAGCCCACCCGTCGCCGGGATCGTGGTCGCCAATGAGTTTGCCGACGCCCTCCCCTTCCATATCGTGGTTGGACGCGCCGCCGCCCCCGGCGGCTTCGCCGAGCGCCGTGTGGGGGTTGATTCTGTAACAAATGCCCTCACCTGGGTCGAGGGGACACCCGATCCGGAGGTCGCCGATCGGCTCACCCCCCTCATGGTGGGCTGGCCACCTCTGGCGGAGGGGCAGCTCGCCGAGATCTCGCCAGCTACCGCTGAATGGGCCCACGGACTCGGTGGCGAACTCACCGAAGGGGTCGTCATCGTGCTCGATTACGGTCGTGAGGGGGTCGCCCTCCGCGACCCTGCCAGCCGCATGGCCGGAACCGCCCTCGCCTACCAGGGGCACCGAGCGACCGCAGACCTCCTCGGTGAGCCGGGGAGCCGCGATCTGACCGCCCATGTGGACCTCACCCTGCTGCGGACGGCGGCGACGGCGGGCGGACTTCGTCACGTGGCGAGCACGAATCAGGCCAGATTTCTCGCAACCGCGGGGGTCGACAACGAGGTCGCCCGAACGCGCACGGGGCCGGCGGCAACCCTCGAAGGGGCGATCGCCCTGCGCTCCGCACTCGCTCAACTGATGGATCCGCGCCGCATGGGCGGATTTGCCGTGGAGGTGTTTGTGGCGGGGAGTTCCCCAGGGGCAAATGCGCTCGCCGACCCCGCATCGCCGCTGCCTGGAACGGCGGCTCCGAATCGCCCCCTCGTCTAGAATCCGAGCGTAATCACCCGAGCCCCCGCTACGGGGTACGCGCCGGGTTGATGGATCGAACGGGGGAGTTTCATGACCGGACTCTGGTACGTCCTCGGTTTCGCAGTCGCAGGCGCCTCCTTTGTTTTCCTTACCATCGGCCTCGCCTGGCTCATCTCCCACCGCACGCGCGGCAGCCGCGGCAAGCAGGTTCCCTACGAGTCGGGCATCGACACGTACGGCGACACCCACGGGCGCTTCGGCCTCTCCTTCTATCTCTACGCACTACTCTTCGTCGCCTTCGACGTTGAGATCGTCTTCATCTACATCTGGGCACTGAACTTCAAGGTGCTCTTGGTCGACGGGCTCATCTCCATGGCGATCTTCATTGGCGTGCTGCTCGTTGGGCTCGCCTACGCATGGCGTAAGGGGGTCTTGGCATGGCGGTAACGCGCGATCCGAAGTTCAGCAACCTGCCTGAGGTTCAGCCAGACGGCAGCATTCAGTCGCCCGCGACCGTCGGCAACACGCTGTGGAGCACCGACGACCCACGCGCGTACGGCGGACTTCCGCTTGAGGCACACCCGAACCTAGAGCTCGCGCGATACGACGCAACGGGCGACGGCCGAGTTGATGATGCGCGCTGGGGCGGCGCACTCTCCGCCATTCCAACAAAGGCCGACGTGGTGCTCGACTTGATTCGCGCCAACAGCCTCTGGCCACTGCTCTCTGGTCTCGCCTGCTGCGCCATTGAGATGATGTCGACGGCAACGCCAAAGAACGACATTGACCGCTGGGGCATGTTCCCCTTCCGCGCCAGCCCACGTCAGGCCGACGTGTTGATCGTTGCCGGAACACTCACCACGAAAATGGCTGAGCCACTGATTCGCTTGTGGGAGCAGATGCCTGAACCGAAGTGGGTCGTTGCGATGGGCGACTGCACCTGCTCTGGCGGACGCTACAAGCGCAGCTACTCCGTGGTGCAAGGAATCGATCGCGTCATGCCTGTTGACGTGTACATCCCCGGGTGCCCACCGCGACCAGAGGGACTGATTTACGGAATGATGAAGTTGCAGCAGTTGGTAAAAGATCGACGCGGCCACTGGCCAGAGCGCGCGATCGGCCCAACTGTTCCGAAGGGGATCTGAATGGATCGCCGTCTCGCCGCGCTGCTGCAAGAGAAGTTTGGCGAGCGACTCCTTACACCTGTGCGCCAGCGATACGACGAGAGCGAAATTCGCGTGGCACTTACCGATGCAACCGACACGCTGCGCACACTGCACGAAGATCCGTCGCTGCGATTTGAAATGCTGATTGACCTGTGTGGTGTTGACACCGGCGAAGAGATGCAGGTTGTCTATCACCTCTCTTCATCAACGAGCGGCGATTGGCTGCGCGTGATCGTTCCGGGCCTTGATCGAACTGCACCACGCATCGCGTCGGCAACATTCATGTGGCCAGGTGCCGAGTGGATGGAGCGCGAGGCCTACGACATGTTCGGCATCATCTTCGAAGGGAATCGCGATCTGCGCCGCATCTACATGCCAGACGATTACCGCAGCTTCCCGCTGCGCAAAGATTTCTATCTCGCCGACGACGCATCACGCTCACCCGCTGCTGGCGTGCGCAATATGGAGCGCGCTGGAACACCGGCTGATGCAACCGCGGCAACCGTGCTGCGCAAGAGCCCAGGGGTATAGCGATGACTCAGCAGATGCGTCCATCACTCGATGATCCACGCGTCGCGATTCCCGCCGAATCGACGTGGTACGAGCCGGCACCAACTCCACAAACGGAGCGACAGGCGGAGTTCCTCACGCTGCGCGAAGGCGAGATGTTCGTCAACATGGGGCCGCAGCACCCATCAACACACGGCGTGCTTCGCGTGATCATCAAGGTGAATGGCGAGAAGGTTGTCGACCTTGATCCAGTGCTCGGCTACCTACACCGCGGCGTGGAGAAGCTCTGCGAGAACGCCGACTATCACCAGGCGATCTGCTACACCGACCCACTCGAATATGTGAGCTCGCTCTTCTGCGAAGCGGCACCAGTTGCCGCCTTTGAGAAGTTGATGGATGTCGATGTGCCGCGCCGCGCGCAATACATCCGCGTGCTCACGATGGAACTCAACCGCATCGCGAGCCACACCCTCTTCCAGGGATGGATGGCGCTCGACCTCGGCGGCATCACTCCAATCCTTTGGGCGTTCATTGAGCGCGACGAGATCGTCGACATGCTTGCCGCCCTCACCGGCCAGAAGCTCCTCTACAACTACTACCGAATCGGCGGGGTGAACGGCGACTTGAACCATGAGTTCATGAGCCGCCTCGGCACCTGGATGAGCCGCGCCGCAGCGCAGATTGACTCC
>CAJABS010000026.1 GCA_903938075.1 uncultured Chloroflexota bacterium
CGGACCTCTGGTAAGGCGAACTAAAGCGCGCGAACGCGAGGGGCGTAGGCTGTGAGCATTCCTTCATTCCATTCATCGCCGCCCGGCGCATTGGAGCTCTTCCAGATTGGTGCAGTTTCTCCCGCCGCATCAAGCGTCTCAACGACGCCCTCCAAGACGAGCGACCAGACGGCAATGGTGAGCAGTGAAGAGACTGGCGCGTAGGCAGCCTTACCCTCGCCGCGTTCTAGTAGTGCGTCACCGTACGGTGCGCCAGTGTCGATCACAATGTTCGCCGCATCAAAGAGGTGTTTCCCTGATGGGTGCCGGCTCGTCACCTTCGCGGCGTGTAGGCGCGAACTGATCGCAACCACCGTTGCCCCGCGCTCAACCGATGCGAGCGCCATCTCAACAGGTGCGCCATTGATGCCAGATTGCGACGCAATGAAGACCGTGTCGCCCGCGCCCACGCCAGCGCGTTCAATTGCCGCTCGCCCCTGCGCTGGATCGCGCTCTTCTTGCGTGCTGGCGCGCGCAGCGTGCGGCGGGAAGAGGTCGAGCCCCCAGATTGGCGAGGCCGCAGCGAGACCCCCCGCGCGGTAAAAGGATTCGAGCGCCAAGAGCGTAGAGTGTCCCGTCCCGCCGGCGTGAATGAGGCCCCCACCGCGGATCGTGGTGACCGCACTCGCCGCCGCTGCGGCGAGGCTCGCCGACTCTCGCGTGGCAAGCGCGGTGAGTAGCCCCTGTGACCGATCAAGCCAGCGGCTCATGACACCCCCTGTTAATGGACTCTCGCACGGGTACCCGTGTCCGTAGATGTTGCACGATTCGCAACGCTCCCGCCGCGGGGCTAATCGCCTGGTGAAACATTGTGCCAGCTGGGGAAGCTCCCTGGCTGGTGTAAGGAGGAAAGAACTGTGGACATTAATGCCATAGCAACGTTCCTGCTCAACAACCTGTTCAACCAGGTTGCTCTGTTGGTAGGAATCTTCGTTGCAATCGGGTTGCTCGCCCAAGGGAAGGGCGCCCGACTCACAATTGAGGGGACGGTTCGCGCCGCCCTCGGCTACGTGATCCTTGGTGTTGGTATTGACGTGTTTATCGGCGGGCTGATTGCCTTCCAGAACGTTGTCGGTGCCGCATTCGGCATCACGCCGCCGACGTCAACGAACACGCTCTCCGGATTCCTGCAGACATCAGGATCCGCCGTGGCGCTGATCATGGCGGGCGGGTATCTCGTGCACTTGATCCTCGGGCGCATCTTGCGCACGAAGTTCGTGTACCTGACCGGACACTTGATGTACTGGATTAGCGTTGTGATCGCTGTCTCCGTGTATCAGTCGGTACCAGGTGCGAATGCGGTCCAGGTTGCGCTCTTCGGTTCGGTCATTGCTGGCGTCTACTGGACAGTGCAGCCAGCGATCATGCAGCGCTTCATGAAGAAGATCACGGGGAACAACGACGTGGGCTTTGCGCACACGAGTTCCCTCGCCTGCTATCTCGCGTCAATCTTCGGCAAGTATGTTGGTGATCCAAAGAAGGAGAACGCAGAGTCGATGAAGCTTCCGGGCTGGCTCGGCATCTTCAAGGACATCAACGTCAGCACTTCGCTTGTCATCTCACTGATCTTGCTCGCCTCAGCCGCTGCGGTGGTCATTGGGCCTGCGGATGATGCAGTGGTGACTGGTGCAGCTGGTTCACTCGCGTGGCCAGTCTGGGCCGTGGTGACGGGACTCAAGTTTGCTGCTGGTATTGCGGTGCTCCTCTACGGTGTGCGCCTCTTCCTCGCGGAAGTTGTGCCAGCGTTCAAGGGCATTAGCGATCGCGTGCTTCCTGGCGCTAAGCCAGCACTCGATGTGCCAGTGGTCTTCTCGTACGCACCTACGGCCGTGATGATCGGCTTCCTCTCCAGCACCGTCGTATTCCTTGCATTCATGCTCGGATTCGGCGCTGCAGGTGTTGCGGCCATCATCCCGCCAATGATCATGCTCTTCTTCCCAGGCGGCGGTGCCGGCGTGTTCGGCAACGCGGTTGGTGGTTGGAAGGGAGCCGTCTTGGGTGGCGCGATCAACGGCGCAATCCTTGCGGTTGGTCAGGCACTCTTCTATCCGGCACTTTCAGGCACCGCGCCTGAAGTGGCAACACTGGCGGATCCAGACTGGTATCTGATCTCCGCCATCGTGATGCCGATCGCCGACCTTCTGAAGTCGTTCTTCGGCGGGTGATCGTTCAACGCTGATGCTCGAGTGAGCGCGGCGTAGTTGCTCAACTGGGGCCCCAGGTGGACGCCTGGGGCCCCAGAAACTTTTATTGAGGAGGCGGCATGGCAGAAAAGGGTGTGCTCAAGGTCCTTGCAGTGTGCGGGGTGGGGATGGGATCAAGCCTGATGATGAAGATGACG
>CAJABS010000027.1 GCA_903938075.1 uncultured Chloroflexota bacterium
CGCCATCGAGTTCGCCGACCCAGGTGGTGTATTCACGCTTCTGCGCTACGAACCGCGGATTATCGAATCGACGCGCAATCACCTCGACTCGACCAGGGTCGCCGGGGAGTAGTACGTAACGCCCGACGTCGCCCTTCTTAAGGCCGAGATGGTGAACGGTGCCGTCTGGCTCGAAGATAGCCATGATCGCTTAACCGTTGCAGCGTGTAGAAGCGCTTGAGCGATGTGTTGCGAAGTGCATTCTGAAACTCTATCACCTGCACACGCAGTAAAACTCAGCGCCACGCAGATTCCGCACAACGATTGACCCCCTCTAGCCCAGGGGGCATCAGAGGGGGTCAACGTTGATACTAGGTGCGAGTTAGCGTCGTGAAGCCAAAACCCCACGCACGCCCACGATGAACAGAACAATTGCACCAATTGCTGCTACATAGACACCCATGCCGAGGTTAAAGAATCCTGCTGCAGGTCCTGCTGCATCCTTCATGGCGCTAAAGATGAGATACCCGCAGATGAGCGACAACACCCCAACAACACCAGCCCCCAGTGAGGCGAGATTGATGTTTCGCTCGCTTGAACCTGGTCGCATCGATCGGATTGCAGAAACCAGCACGCCGATGGAGAGCACTGCAGCGAGGTAGCCAAGAATCTGGAACGCCATAGCTGCAGATTCACCATTCGGATTGCTGCTGAGCGCCATTGCAAGCGTCAAATTGCTGACATCGGCAGTTCCTAGGCTTTGCGCGAGAGCCTCGGTTGATCCAGTTAACGCGATGCTAGAAAGACCGCTCACGGTGAATCCGAACTCCATCCCGAGAACGTTGATATTCACAACAATCCATGAAAGGAACAGCGAAACCAAGAGCAGCACTGATGCAGCACCCGTTACGACACTGAGGCCCTTCTGGCCTGCGATTACGCCGAGCGTGTCTGAATTGCCTTTAGCCATAAACCCTCCCTATTGAGCCCCTGAATGAGGCTCATAAAGAAACCTTAACCTTCGCGCGCCAGCCCTCCGACCGCGTTCCCAAACCCCCCCTCGGGGTATGGTCTCCCCCTACGGACCAGGGCTGAGCGACCAAAGAGGAGGAGTTCGTGCGGGGAAAGTGGTGGTCAAACCCGATCCTGAGCTCCCTAACGCCAGTGATCGAGGGGTCCAGATACGTCTCAACTAACGGGGCTGAGATCGAGCGCGTTGCCCAGTGGATGGCCGCCGAGGAGTTCCCGAACTTCAAGTCCACGGCACCAGCTGCCAAGAGCCCCTTTGACGTTGGCCAGGACCCTGACCGGAACATTGACTTCACCATGCTGATCGCGATCTTGAACTTTGCCTTCACCGACTTCGCCACTTCGCAGAAGTTTGAGGTCGACTACAACGGCGTTCGCTACTCCGACAGTGAGGCGATGTACGCCTGCCTGCACAAGGCGATCGCGGCGGGGCAGCCAATCCTTACTGGCCAGTGGGCTGCCAGCGTTACGCGACGCGATCTTGCGGAGCTCTTTAGTGGCAACATTGAGATGCCGATGCTCGACGAGCGTGTCGCGGCGCTCAATACGGTCGGTACCACGCTTTCTGAGAAGTACGACGGAAAGTGGCATCGCTGGGTCGCCTCGTGCGCGCCGGCACTCTACGCCCATGGAGACGGGCTGCTGGAGCGACTCGTTACAGAGTTCCCACGCTTTGATGACACGAGCAACTGGAAGGGCCACAAGATTCAGATTCAGAAGCTTTCGCAGCTTGGGCTCTGGAGTCTTCATCGCGGACTTGCGCCGCTTGGCCGCACGGTGCTGAGCGATCCAGAGATGTGCACCGCCTTCGCGGACTACATCATTCCCGTTGCATTGAAGTCGATGGGTATTTTTGAATATGAGGGTTCGCTCGATCAGCGTATCGCTGCAGGAGAGCTGCTACCGCGTGATTCAGAAGAAGAGATCGAGCTGCGCGCGCATTCCATTTATGCAGTCGCCGTACTCGCCGACGAGGTAAATGCGCGGCGCCCTGCCGATAAGCAGTTGCTAATCCCAGAGGTTGACTACCGACTGTGGAAGTCGTACCACGCGACGCACTATCCGCATCACCTAACGCGAACGGTGATGTATTAGCGGAGTGCTACTTAATGCGGCCAGCGGCGCGATCCGCGGCGATGAGCTTGCGCAGGCCAGCGATGGATGTGTCAATCACGCGGTCAACCGAACATTCGGCGATCTCTGCCTCGGTCATTGGGCGCTGATCGGGGTTACCAAGAATCAACATGGCGCCGCCGGCGCGAACGCGCAGGGTTGCGGCAACGATATAGAGCGTCGCCGCCTCCATCTCGGAGCAGATCGCGCCGCCCGCCATCCACGCCTTCCAGCGGCGCTGTAGGTCTTCGGCGATCGGCATGCGCTCAGGGTTGTGCTGGCCGTAGAACGAATCCTTCGACTGGGCGATGCCCACGTACCAAGGGAAGCCGCTCTCCTTCGCCGCCTCGCGCAACGCGAGCGTCACATCGAGGTCGGCAACGGATGGGAACTCCATCGGCAGATAGTGTCGGCTGGTGCCCTCGTCGCGAATTGCGCCGCTGACCACGCCGATTGAGCCTGGCTTGATGTGATGCTGCATGGAGCCCGAGGTGCCGACACGAATGAACGTGTCAACGCCAACATCGGCAAGCTCTTCAACTGCGATGGCTGTGGATGGGCAGCCGATGCCGGTCGAGGTACAGGCAACGGGGACACCGTCGAGCTCACCAGTCCAGGTGGTGTACTCGCGGCGGCGCATCACGAACTTTGGATTGTCGAAGCGGCTGGCAATGACCTCAACGCGATCAGGATCACCAGGGAGCAACACATAGCGGCCGACCTCGCCCTGCTTGATGCCAATGTGGTGCTTACGGCCGTCGCTTTCGGTTGCTGCCATTAGCTCGCCCCTCCCGCTAGAAATGGCGCGGCGAGCGCTGCCGCCTCTTCCTTCGATAGATAACTGCTCTGTGTTCCTGGCTTCTGCACGCTCTCTGAGGCGCAGGCTACGGCAAGTTCTGCCGCCCGAACAGGGGTGAGGCCGCTGGCGAGACCGAACGAGAAGGCGCCAAGGAACGAGTCGCCCGCTCCGGTGGTGTCGACCACGGTGACCTTCGGGGCGCTCACGCGCTGAATCGGCTGACCGCGCTCAGCAATGGCGGCGCCGTGACCACCGAGGGTCACTAGCAGGTTGACGCCGCTCTTCGCTGCAGCGGCAAGGATGCGCTCGTCGGCACCATCGCCAATTGCTGAACCGCCGAAGAGGGTGGTGAACTCCATCTCGTTCGGTGCGAGCCAGTCAGAGACGGAGAGAAGTGCAGGGTCAATCTCGGCGGCTGGAGCCGGGTTCAGCAGCGTTGTGATCCCCGCAGCGCGAGCTGCACGAAATGCAGCAAGTGTCGTCGCCTGAGGAATCTCAAACTGACCGACCACAATCGTTGGCTTGAACTCTCGCACCGCCTCCTCGGCGACGGCGGGGTCGGTATCGTTGTTGGCGCCGGGGACGATGATGATGCGGTTGATTCCGTTCGCGTCGACCCAGATCGGTGCAACGCCACTTGAGCCTGGAACGGTGCGCATCCAACGGGTATCGATCCCCTCTTTGACGAAGTTCGCCAGATGCGAGGCGCCGTATGCGTCGTCGCCGACGGCGTTAACCATGGCGACGGGGGCGCCGAAGCGTGCCGCCTGCACCGCCTGATTGGCACCCTTCCCGCCGAATCCCATCTGGAAGCGATCGCCCACCAGGGTCTCACCCGCATTGGGGATCACCTTGGCGTACGAGATCAGGTCCATCATGGTGCTGCCAACGACGAGAATCCGTGCTGCGCTCATGTCCGCTCTCCTTCGCTTACCAACAATGTTTGGGTGCAGTTTCGCATTAATGCTGATCATGCCGTGCCGAGGCCGCCTGCGCCACTTGAGGCGCGTAGTATGCAGCGGGTGGCGTCAGCATGAACCCAAGACGTGATGTACTACCATCGTCGCATGCGTGAATCCGCTCAAAGCGCCAGTCGAATGAGCTTCATCTTAATCACGATCGCCTATGTGGCGATCGTTGCGGTGAGCAACCTGCTCGTCGACAAGTTCATCGACCTTGGTGCGTTTGGGCTCCTCTCGGCGGGGACTATCACCTTCGGCATTACCTTCACGATTCGCGATCTCGCCCATCAGGCGAGCGTGCGGGCCGGCCTCGGGCGCCAGCCTGTCTTCCTCATGATCGGCATTGCCGCGCTCGTGAATGTTGCTGTGGCAATGGCGACCAATACCCCGGCGCGATTCCTCGTCGCCTCGTTCCTCGCCATCCTTATCTCTGAAGGGATCGACACCGAGATCTATCACCGCCTGCGCACACGCTCATGGTTGGTACGCGTGCTGTCGAGCAACGCTGTGAGCGTGCCGCTCGACTCGTCGATCTTTACGATCGTGGCGTTCTTCGGCGTCGCCGGGTACGACGCCATAACCATGCTGCAGATCGTTCAGGCCGACCTCATCTTCAAGTTCCTCGTTGGCACGATCCTGGCGTTCATCAAAACAGCCTGGAATCGACGCAACGATCGCGCCTCGCTGACCGCGTAGTCAGCGAACCAGTTACTTCTTCCCGAGGTTGATCTTCTGCTTTGCGATCTTTGGCGTGCCCGCTGGCAGATTGCGGTTCTCAAACCAGACCACGATGCCGTAGAGCTTGCACGCCACGCAGATGCCAGTGATGGCAAGGAACGTTTGTAGGGCGGCCACAATCGTGACGAGCGCAACCGAAATGAGGCCGGCGCCAAAGAGTTGGTGCACGATCACGCCACCAAGAATCATGGTGCCGCCCATCACCTGCGCAAGGCGTAGGCCTGGTACTGGCTGAAGGTCGGCTGGCTTTGGTGCAGAGATCACGCCGCGCTCACGCAAGATACGGAACGGGAGAGCGAGCAGGCTGACGCGAAGGCCAGTTGCGGCGCTTAGCAGCATCGCCAACGAGATCAGTACGATTAACGCAACGCCAAACTGCTGCGTTGCTGGCTGCAACCAGAGCGCGGTTGCGACAAGAAGCAAGACGACGCTCAGTGCTGCGCCGGAACGGAATCCTCGTGAGTCGGTCATCTGTGACATGTGTGACACCTCAGGCTGAATTGATGTGGCGGCGCGTGATGCGCCGATGGAGCCTGATCGACCGGAGCGGGCGCTTAGCGCGCGAGCGGTCGCAGGCCAGGAACATGCGAGCGTCGACAGATCGACGGCTCACCTGCGACCGATGCAATTAGCTCTGCTGCACTCATGGATGCCATCGTACCGTGCTCGTTCCCGACTTACTTACTGCTCAGACTTGCAATAGCCTTCTGCGCGGTCTCAAGGCCGAGTAGTGCGCAATGAATGCGCGTGGGGCCAACCTCAACGCCAAGGAGCTCCATCACGAAGGGGCTCGTGAGCGCCAGGATCTCAGCGGCACTCTTGCCGCGCAGCTCGTCGGTAATGAGCGAGGTGCCAGCCTGTGAGATGGCGCACCCGCGGCCCATGAAGGCGACGTCGGTAATGATCCCCGCCTCATCGAGTTGCAACTGCAGATTGATGACGTCGCCGCAGTTCGGGTTGCGCCCCTCAAGGCTGACGCTCGGCGCGGTGAGGGTGCCCTGGTTATGCGGACGACGATGGTGCTCGAGGATCTGCTCCCTGTAGAGGTCGTCCAATCCACCCATCGCTTAGCCCTCAAAGACCGTGCGTGCCTCGCGGAGGCCCACGAAGAGTGCATCGAGGTCTTCGTGTGTGGTGTACGGGGCAACGCTCACGCGCGCCGAAGAGCTGAGCTCTAGCTGCTCGTGCAGTGGCTGCGCGCAGTGGAAGCCGGCGCGAATGGCCACACCGCGGCGATCAAGGATCTCGGCCAGGTCATGGGCATGGATTAGGTCGCTCGAGAAGGCGACCACGCCAGCGCGCTGGGTGCGGTCGCGCGGGCCAAGGATTCGAGCGTCGGGGAGCACCTCAGGGAGCTCGCGAATCACCCGCTCGATCATGAGCGCCTCGTGGGCGTGGATCTGCTCTCGGCCGAACTCGTCGAGCAAGTCGCAGGCGGCGGCGAGGGCCACGGCGCCCGATGCGTCTGGGGTGCCGGCCTCAAATCGCTGGGTTCCGGTCGTGAAGTCGGCGTCGCGAAGTCGCACGCTGTGGATCATGTCGCCGCCCGTCTCGATCGGCGCCATCGCGTCGAGCAGATCGGCGCGCGCCCAGAGCCCGCCGCCCGCATAAAGGCCGCCCATCTTGTGGGCGCTGAAGGCGTAGAAGTCGGCGCCAGTGTCGGGAATGGAGACGGGCATGTTGGCGACCGCCTGGCAGCCATCCACAGATACCAGCGCACCAACGGCGTGCGCGGCGGCGGTGATCTCTTTCAGTGGCGCAATGGAACCGAGCACGTTGGAGACGTGTGCGATCGCGACCATCTTCGGCTTCAGTTTCATGAGTGTGTCGAGTCGATCCCAGAGAATCTCACCCGTGACGTCGTCTACCGGAATGAACTCAAGATCGGCATCCATCTCGCGCGTGATCTGCTGCCACGGAATGAGGTTGGCGTGATGTTCAGCTTCAGTGACGAGCACCACATCACCACGGCGCAAGTTCGCCTTCCCCCACGATCGCGCGACCAGGTTCAGCGCTTCGGTGGCACTGCCGAGCATGACGAGTTCGGCTGCAGGAACGTTGAGATACGTAGCGATGCGTGCGCGCGCCGCCTCATACCCATCGGTGGCCATCTGCGCCAGCGTGTACGCGCCGCGATGTGGGTTTGCATTCGCGGTGAAGAGGAATTTCGACACCGCATCAACAACACGCTGTGGTCGCTGTGCCGTTGCGGCACTGTCGAGGTAGTGCAGCGGCCGGCCACCCGGTTGCGTCTTGAAGATTGGATATTCGGCGCGAACCTTTACGGGATCGAGTGTGCCGTCAGCGTTATGCCAAGCGCCCATCTCTCGAACCAATCCCTCCGCGCTACGCCGACGGAGCTGGTGCAGCGGTTGGCGTTGCCGCCTCGTCTGCGGTTGGGTTGATGCCGTTCTCGGCAAGGATCGGCGCGTACCCTTCGCGCTCCAAGCGGTGCGCAAGGTCTGGACCACCCGACGCTACGATGCGACCGCGCGCGAGCACGTGCACGAACTGTGGCTTCAAGTAATCAAGGAGCCGCTGATAGTGCGTGATCACCAGCACGCCGAGTTCTGGCGAGAGCATCGTGTTCACACCCTCAGCAACAATGCGCAGCGCGTCAATGTCGAGGCCGGAGTCGGTCTCGTCGAGGATTGCCATCTCTGGCTTCAGCAGCGCCATCTGCAGCATCTCAAGGCGCTTCTTCTCACCGCCCGAGAATCCATCATTCACGTAGCGCGTCATGAACGCCTCGTCCATCTTCAGTTGCGTGAGCTTCTCCTTGACGAGCTTGCGGAACTCGCCCATCGTCATACCGCCCTTCACTGGGTCCGACGGGTCGAACTCAGGATCGCGCACCAGACCGGAGCGACGCGCGTTCATTGCGGTGCGCAAGAAGCTCGCAACGGAGAGACCCGGAATCGAGGTTGGATACTGGAAGGCGAGGAAGAGTCCGAGTCGCGCGCGCTGATCGGCGCTGTACTCCATCAGATCTTCGCCCTTCCACAGCACGCTCCCCGAAACGATCTGATAGCTCGGGTGGCCCATCAGCGCGTAGCTGAGGGTCGTCTTGCCGGAGCCGTTCGGTCCCATGATTGCGTGCACTTCGCCCGGCTTGATCGTGAGCGAGATCCCCTGAAGGATGTGCTTGCTTGGGTCGCTCGACGGTGCGACGACGAGATCCTTGATGACCAGATAGGCGTTCTCACTCATGTGCGTCTCCTCTCACTCAGTGCTTGGTTGGACTACTCAGGGCGATTGGTGAACCCGGCTTGGCAAGATCGGCGAGGGTAAATGAATCAAGCGCCTCGTTGACCGAGTCGCGCACGCGGCTCCAGAGCTGCGTCACGGTGCAGTTGCCGGCACGATTGCAGGGGCTCCCCTCTTCGGCGAGGCAGGCCATCGGCACGATGGGGCCTTCAAGCGCCTTAAGAATTGCACCCATGCGCACCTCGTTCGCCGGTCGGGCGAGGCGGTAGCCGCCGTGCGCGCCGCGCTGGCTGTCGATGATGCCCGCGTCGCGCAGGCCACCAATGATCTGCTCGAGGTAGGCGCGTGGCAGGTCTTCCTGCTCGGCGATGTCGGTCAGCGAGACAGGCTCGCCGTGATCCATGCGGGCAAGGGCCACCATGAAGCGCACCCCGTACTCACCGCGCGTGCTGAACGCGACGGCGCCGCTGCCGTGCAGGCCGCGGGTGACAGGTTCCTGGTGGTCGTTCAATGAGCCTCCTGAGGGGGGATTTCTGACACGTTTTGTCGGAGTTCAGATTACCCTATCCCTATGACCCGAAGCCTTGAACGACTGATCCGCCTCTCGAACGCCCTCCCTGCGGGATTTACGGCGCACCCCTGCGACGTTGAGCGTGATGTTGCGGAGCTCACCACCCTGACCAACGAGAACTACCACGCGGTGGGGTACCCGCTGTTGTACAGCGAGGGCGACATGCGCGAAGGACTCACCGCCTTTGGGATCGATGCCGCCAACAGCGCGATCGTCGTTCGTGCGTCAACCGGAGTGATCGCCGGATGGGCTTGGGCGATCGCCGACACGGATTCAGAGAAGCCACGCGCCTACCTTGATGGGGGCGTCCACCCACTCTTCCATGGCATTGGGCTCGGGCGCGCCCTTCTTGAATGGTCGCGAGATCGTGCCGAAGAGCTCCTCGCCCCGTTCCCTGGCGCAACCATCCAGGCCCACTGCGTTGAGCTTGACCAGCGCGCGCAACGACTCTATGTGGCCGCCGGCATGCGACCGATCCGCTACTACTCCGACATGCTGCTGCGCTTCGCCGACCGCCCAACGAGCAGCAAACTCAGCGATGCACCGATCCCTGCTGGCTACCAATCACTGGCAATCGCCGACGTTGACCTTGAAGTACTGCGCGTGCTGAAGAATCGCTGCTTCGCCGATCACTGGGGGAGCGCACCTATGTCGCCCATCGAGTGGCAGGAGTACCTCACGGCAGAGTCAATGCGGCCGGCGCTCGGCGAGGTGATCGCCGACATGAACGGTGAGCTAGTGGCCTACCAGCTTACGAGCGCATTCCCACAAGACACCGACACCGTTGGGCACGTGCTCTGGGTTCAGAATCTTGGGGTGCATCGCGAGCATCGCAATCGGGGCCTGGCACGACTCTTGCTTGAGCGTCACCTGATTCGCGCACAGGCAGATGGCTACGAGGGATCAATGTTGGGTGTGGATGCCGAGTCGTTAACTGGCGCAAACAAACTGTATGAGAGCGTTGGGTATCGGCACTCTTCAGCGGGTGTGCGCTACATCCTTGGCGACGCGGAGTTCTCCTAGCAGTTCGCTAGTCGCGTACTGGCGTCTGCGAAACGGAGCGCGTTGCCGAAGCTTCGAGCTTCTCCGCCTGACGTGCGAGCAGCCAGAGCAGATCGGCGAGGCGATTCAAATACGCCAACAGGTGTTCACCTGGCAGAAGACCTTCGCGGCCGAGCGTGACGCACCAGCGCTCAGCACGGCGAATGATGGTGCGGGCAAGCTCGATGGCCGACGAAGCCTTGCTCGAACCTGGAATCACGAAGTCCTTCGGGAACTCGATCACCGCTTCGGTTGCGGCGAGAAGCGCGTTGATGCGCGCCAACATCTTTGGCGACACCTTGGTGCGCCCCTCTTCGAGACGGTTCCATGCGTCGGGGTTCGTGGCGAGTTCGGCGCCAATCACAAAGAGGTCGCGCTGGATCGAGAGGATGGTTTCGTCGAGTTCGGCGATCCCCTCGCCGGTGAGGCCGATCAGTTCGGCGCGCGCCATGCCGAGGGCAGCCGTCGCTTCGTCGACAGTGCCGTACGCCTCGGTGCGCACATCGTCTTTTGAAATTCGATCGCCACCAAAGAGAAGGCCAGTGGTGCCAGCATCGCCCTTACCGGTGGCGACCTTGCTTGGTGGCAACTTCAGTTCGTCGCTCACCAGGCGAGACCCGCATCTTTCGGATCCCAGCGCTCGGCAAGCAGGGTGACCTTCACCGGATGTTCGAGCACCGATTCGGCCGCCTCTTTCACCTGCGCAAGCATCGAGCCTGCGTATGGGCAGAAGGGCGTGGTCAAGATCATCTTCACTTCGGATTCGGTCTCGCCAACGAGCACCTGGCGAATGAGTGCAAGTTCCACCACATTCATGCCGATCTCGGGGTCAACAACCGAACGAAGCGCATCAAGAATGGCGAGTTCGGTAGCGCGCTTCTGCGCGTCAAACGGCGTGACCGCGGCGAGCGTCTCTTCGGTCACGCGAGGGCCAACTCTGCGGGCGTAAGGCCTGGCCCCTTGAGTGCGCCGTTCGCGTCGAAGAATTCGGCGTAGTGCTCGCGGTTTGCTGCAGCGAATTCGTACGCACGCGCAATGCCAACGATGCGCAACTCAGGCATCTCCTTTAGCAGTCGTGCGCCGTCGAACCCTTCGGCGCGCAGCTCAAGCAGTCGACGCACAGTGAGGCGCGTGCCATACAAGAATGGTTCGCCGTTCATCACGAGCGGATCGGTGTGCACCCACTTGATGGTCATGGTTAGGCTCCCTTGTAAATGGCGGCGAGGATGCGGTTGCGCTTGCGCGTGTCACCACCGAGGCGGCGGTGCCACTTGAGTACGGCGATCCCTTCGAGGAGTGCACGGTCGGCGAACGCTGCGGCCTCGCCTGAGAGCACGGTAGCTACGGCGATGCGCAGGCCTTCGTAGAGATCAGTGACGTCGTCCATGGAGATGCGGCGGCGGCGCCAGGTTGGCGTGCCGTGTTCGGTGAAGCTCTTCAGCGGGGTGATGCTGCCGGAGGCGACGCTCTCGGCGAGCTTCTCGAGCACCACCTGGCCATCACGCATCAGGTGGCGCAGGCCGATGTCGCCGACGCGGTCGCGAAGTTCAGGATTGCGCTCAACAGCGGCCACGATGGCGCGGCCGGCGAGCTGCTCCCACTGGGTGGTAAGTTGCGCCACGGCGCTCGGGAATCCGGCGGTTCGGTTGAGGGGACGGGCGCCGTGCAGTGGGTGACTCATGTGCGTAAGGGTACCATCGCGCCCCGCAAGGGAGCCCGCTACCAGAGGTCGTCGCCCTCGCCCTTTACCGGCGTTCGCGTGCGATTCAGGGCGTGGTCTTCATGCTCGCTCGCCGCCTTGCGCGCCGCGTCGATCGCCGCCTGCAGCGCACCCGTGCCGCCCGTCAAACCGTGCGGTGCCTCGAACAGGTGGTCGGGGAGCCCCGCCTTCTCGTCGCGCGCGCGGCCCTTCGTTTCGCCAAGGAAGGGCATACCGAGTCGCTCGACCGCGTCGAGTGAGGCGCGCAGCACAGCACCCTTGGCAGCGACCACCGCGCGCACCTCGTCGGCCTCCTCACCCTCGCTGATCTGTCGGCCCCGCAGCGGTTGGGCAATGCGTCCGACATCGAGCCAAGCCTGGTGGTAGCGATCCATCTGTCCCCACGCCGACGCCAGCAGTGCATCGCTTGCGGCAAGCCAGGTGTTCAGCGCCGCCCGCGAAGGAGCGCGCGCAATACGATCGCCCTGATCGATTAGGTCTTGTGTCTGACGAACGAGATCTTCGCGCTTCATGCGCGGTTAGCGATCGCCGGCGGCGCGGTCGTTCTTGGCGAAGGCCGTCAGTTCGGCGCGGCAGGACTCGTGTGCCTTGGCAACCTGGCGCTCGAGCCAGCCTGTCATGCGCGGTGAATCTTCGAGGGTGACCACGGGGCCCTGATCGCCATCTTCGACAATGAATCCGGTGGTGGTGCGGAAGTCGCTGAACCAGTTCGCCTGCAGCTGCAGCAGCTCGTCAGCCACCACGCGACGCTCAAACAGCCAATCGAGGTGTGCAGCGTTCAGCGCGTCGGCGATGTCGGCGAGTCGCTCACGAACTCCACGGCCCCGACCCAGCATGAGTGTTGCAACGCGAACCGCGGTGAACGGCGAGCGCGCCTCGGCAATGACCGGCGGCCAAGGGAGCGGAAGTGTGGCGTTATCAGGCTTGCTCATACGGTCCAGTATCGCACCGTCGGAAGCGCGAAGAGTTAGAGCAGCTCTCCGTGCGCCGCGGCGCTCGGCTCGCCCTCTTTCGGGCGTGGCTCAGTACCTGCTGGGAGCACCTCAAGCGGTGCGCGCGATGTGCCCTCAACGGCACCGCCGATGCCGAGCGGCTGCCACTTCGATGGGTCCTGCAGGCGATGCGCCTCGGTGTTGCCGCGGCTGTGCATCTCGGCGTGGCCCTTCGGTTCGATCCACATCTCGTGGCCGGCGAGCAGACCGAAGACGCCCTCTTGTCCTGGCTCCGGTCGCGCCGCGCGACAGTCGACACACTTCGCCGCATCGTGACGCGTGTAGTGCTCCGGCTCTTCGTACGTGCTGATGTATCCCTCGTAGTTGCGCAGCACCACCTTGTGGTCGCTATACGAGATCAGATAGTTCGGCATCACCGGAATCTTGCCGCCACCACCAGGTGAGTCGATCACGTAGGTTGGCACCGCGTAGCCGCTGGTGTGGCCGCGCAGACCTTCGATGATCTCGAGCCCCTTACCGACTGGTGTACGGAAGTGGCCAGAGCCTTCAACAAGGTCACACTGATAGATGTAGTACGGGCGGATGCGATTCTCGACGAGCTTGTGCACCAGCTTGCGCATGATGTGCACGCAGTCGTTGACGCCCGCAAGGAGCACCGACTGGTTGCCAACTGGGATGCCG